>CAYMLQ010000049.1:0-23911 GCA_964390795.1 uncultured Lentisphaeraceae bacterium | reverse complement strand
GGCGCGTCGGCGGCGCGGCTGATGCGCGACCCGGTGGTCCGGGCGCGGATCGGGTTCCTGCGCGACGAGTCGGTGGAGCGCATGGGCGTCGACCGGCTGTGGATTCTCGAAAAGCGCAAGCACATCGCGGAGCACGCGCGGAACGCGGCCGACAGGCTGCGGGCGCTGGAGGATCTTGAAAAGAGCCTCGGGCTGACCGAGCCCGTGAGGATCGCGGTCGAGCAGAACACCAACGTACACCTGTCCGGCATGGCCGGGGTGGTCAAGATCGAGAACGCGGCGGAGTTCGCGCGGATCATGGAGGCGGTGCGGGCCGCCGGCGAACGCGAGACGGCGAAGCCGGTGGACGTCGTGGTGGTCGAGAGCGACGCGGCCGGAAATCCACATTGACCTGAACGCCGCCGGGGCTTATCCTGTCTCGTACTTGTGAGGTGGCCGTACATGTGGGGTTTTGGCGGTTTGATGCATATCATGTCCGCTGTCCGGTCTTCTGATATGCGTCAGAATGTCGTTGTAAACCGGTGGTATTCCGCGAGGTCTCTGACGCATATGACAGGTCGGCGGGTGCCGCGCCAGAAATATGCGTGACGATCAATATGAGGTTGGGGCAGAAAGCAGAACGATGAGATCCGTTTCCAAAATCTTAAGTCTCATTACGGCGGTTAACCTCTGTATCGGTTCCCAGGTGCATGCGTCGGATGAATTGGCGTTTCATGGATTTGATGAGCGTGACATCTTGGTCGGTGTTGGCATCTTTGTTGAAAAGGGCTCACGCGGAAGTGTAGTTTACAAGATTGTTAGTTCTGCAAAAGGGAACCTGGCGGTCGGGGAGCCGATACACATTGATTTTTACGAGAACTCTTGGACGAACCGTGGAAGTCCTTTCCCTGATAAGGCCGTGCTTGTTTTGGAGCCTAAGTTGGACATCAATGCTCTATTCTCTGGTTCCACGAACCGGTTTTTAAGCAATGACTACCATATGCCAGGGGGCGATGCTTATAGAGGCATACTGCCGTATACAGGCGCGACCCAACTCTCGAACGTCTTGTGTAACATCAAGGATTATATCGTTGCGCCGACTAATACTTGGCTTGCAAGTCACGTCGCTGTTGAATTCGCAAGGGAGCACCTGAAGGCGAATCCGCCAGCGAGTCAGTATAACAAAAATACTCGGTACATCTTAGGCAAAGAACCCGTCAGGGTTGATTTCGGCTGGCATGTAGTATTTGAAGTTGAAAATGGCTTTTTGGGTGGGTCCCTCTGCGCAGTCAAAATTGGCGATGATAAGCAGATCAAGTATGTCAGCCTTTTTTAGTGAAGACCCCCAGGACATTCCGAACGAATAGAGATAGACTATTCCCCAACAACGGCGACACACCGAACCCTCGTTCGCCTGCGGCTCACGGGTTCGGTGGTCGCTGACGTTAGTCAAAGAAAAGAGACAGTAACGTGAAACACCCCAATCGGAGAGAGCTTATCCGCGTCCGCACTTCGCCCGCGCCTCGTCCGTAAAGTCGCGGTGCAGGCGGTGCAGCGTGATGCCTGTCCGCATCCCGTTCCACAGCAGGCGAACCATGTCCTTGAAGGGAACCCGGATGTGATGCGCGCGCCACGGGTTCTTCCGAAACCCCCGCAGGTACAGGATCGCGAAATACCGGTAGAACGTGGGCAGGGGCAGGCGCGTCGGCAACAGGGTGTGCATGCAGTCGTAGAACGCATACGGGTCGCAAGGGATGAAGCGGTCGCACGTCTCTTGCCAGTAGGCGGTTCCTGGCGAAGGCGAAAGCACCGTGAACGACATCTCCGCCGGCGCGATCAAGTCGATCGTGCGGTGCAACTTCAGGAAATCCTCTTTCGTGAAATCGGGATTCACGATCAGCGCCGAATGCAGCACGATCCCGGTCTCGCGCAAGATCTCGACCGCACGCCGGTTGGTCTTGGCGTCCACGCCTTTGTTGAACCCTTTGAGCGCCTCCTCCTCCATCGACTCGAGCCCCACGTAGACCACCTGTAGGCCCGCCCTCTGCCACAGCTTGAACAGCTCGGGGTGCTCGCAGATCGTGTCGCTCCGCGCCCAACTGATGTACTGCTTGCGGATGCCCCTCTCCAGCAGCAGCCGCGCGATCGCCTCCGCGCGCGCCGGGTTGATGAACATCTCGTCGTCAACAAAGTAGATGTACTCTTCCGCAATCGAAGCGATCTCGTCCACCACTTCCTCGGGGTCGCGCTGAATGTACCGCCCGTGCGCCAAGTAATGCACGACGCAGAAGCTGCACCGGCGCGGGCAGCCCACGCTGGTCCGCATCGACGCCACCTGAGGGAACAGCGCGGGCAACCTCTCGTTGCGCTTCCCCGACCAGATGCAGAAATACTTCGTGCGGTCGACCAGGTCGCGCCGAGGCTTGGCGACGTGCTCGTAGTCCGGATGCGCGGGCGGCGGCCCGTCCGCAAGCGCGTCAAACTGCGGTGTCCCGACCGGCAGCACCCCTTCGTCCGCCAGCCTGCCGCCCGCATCCAGCGCCTTCAGCAGCCGCCGGATCGCAATCGAGCCCTCGCCGCGGATCACGTAGTCGAACAGCGCTGGCTCATTGAGATCCTTCGGCGCGATGCTCGCGTGGACGCCCCCGACCACGATCTTGGCCGAGGGCAGGAGCTGCCGCACGACCGCCGCAAGCTCGCGAACAGCCGACGCTTGGTTCGAGTAACACCCGAACCCGACCACGTCGGGACGCATCTCCAGCAGCCGTCTGCGCAGCGCGGCGAACGGCTTGCGCTCATGGGAAAGGTCGAGAATTCCGATGCCGTGCGGAGGCTCGACGCCTCCCGCCACCGTCTCCAGATCGAGCGGCTCCAGATGCAGAAACGAATGAAACCGGCGGGCCAGCTCGAGGATCAGGTGCGGCCTAATAAGCAGAACATTCATATTACCTTTCTTCCTCGCGCGTCGAAACGACAAGCCTGTAGCCGTACTGGCGGTTCTCGATCATCAGCCCTGTCGGCACCAGTCCATCGGCTTCCGACGCGAATCCGCGATACTCGACCGTCCACGCGCGGCGCCCCTTTTCAAAACGGATTTTCTCGGCGAGGCGCCCGTCGCAGCCGGCATAGCGGTACTCGGTCACGCCCGTCGCGTCGGCTGCTGAAAAAACCAGCCGACCGTCCTTCACCGCGTGCGGCGTGCCTGCGGGAGGCTGCCAGTCCAGGTAGGCGTGCGTCAGATCCGCGCCCGCGGCCTGCGCCAAATCCCCGCCGCGTTTCGCCAGCTCGGGGTGGACGAACCGTCCCTCGGCGCGGCCCTGATCGCACACGACGTCGAAGAGTTTGACGCCGATCGGCGTCATGCACGTGACGGCGAAGGAGCGCGTCGTCAGATCTACGGAAGCCACGCCCAGCGCGGTGAACGAATAAAATTTGTAGTGTAAAATAATCGCGTTGACCTGCTCGAACCGCGGGGCCAGTCGCGACGTGAAGCGGGCGGGCACCTCGGCCAGCGCGACGCCCGCAGGAGGCGTGAACGGGGCCGGTTTCGGAAACGGAGAGGTCATACAACCCGCCAGCACCGCGCAGCACAACGTCACCGCGTAAACCGCAGCTCTCATAACCTCTCCCCTTTCCCGGCCGTATCAGCAGGATTGAGTCGCGGCCACACCGTTTGCAGGGCGGGCAGAACCAGCCACGCGTAGAGATAGCCCGCCGACACACCGGAGACCAGCGTGACGCCGATGGAGAAGAATGCGGGGTGCCTTGCCAGCAGCAGCACGGCAGCCCCGAGCACGGTCGTCACGGCGGACAGGGTCACCGCGCGGAACACATCGCGCCGCATCCCGCGCTGGTGTGCATACACCATGCAGATCCCGTAGTCGATGCACAAGCCGAGAAGCATGACGCCGGCGATCAGGTTCGCAATGTTCAGCGGCAGGCCGCACAGCGCCATCCCCGCGCCGCCCCACACCGCACCGGCGACCGCTGGCATCATCGAGAGCAGTACCATTCCGGCGCGCCGGATCAGAACGATCGTCAGAATGGCGATCATCAGCGCAGCCACCAATGAAATCCAAGAGACCTCACGGGCAATGGCGGTTGACAGCGTTTGGGAGAACGCATTCCGCGAAATCATGCGCAGCGACGGGATCTCGTCGCGCAGCCGTTGCGCCACCGCGAGGCAGCGGGGCTCATCCGGAACAAAGGTGGTCACGCGCGTGACGCCGTCATGCGTGTGGATAAACCGGTCACGCAGCGGATTGAGAAACCCGATCGGCTCGGTTGCACGCTCGGCGGACGTCGTCCGCCACCCTTCGAACAGCCCCCAGAACGGCCGAAAGGCCTGCTCGGAGAACTCCAGCTCGGCCGCTTGCCTCTCTAGGTTTTCCCGGAACGTCCGCCCCCGTTCGTCCGTCCAATACGCGGACCACGCATGACGCCGCGCCCGGCGGGTTTCATCGGACGGGCAGATCGGCGACAGGCTGGAGATTTCCGCCGCCCCGATGCCCGCGGCCAAGAGACCGGCGTACACCCGGTCGTTCAGCCGAAGCGCCTCGCTTTCATCTTTCGCATCCACGCAGAGAATCGCGGCCAGCGACTCGCCGCCACCCCAGATCGACAGCGCCCGCTTCTCCTCGTCCAGCGTGGCACGCGGCGTACCGTCCAGCTTCGCGACGTCCGTGTCCAGCGTTAAGCGGGAGACCAGCCACAGGCCCGCTGCGAACACGACGGTCGCCATCGCAATGATCGCCCATGCTCCGACCCTCGAATGTCCAAACGTGGCGACCTCTGCGGCGCTGGGCTCCGCCCTTTTGACAAACAGCGGTAGCACCCAGAACGCGTACGCCAGCGAGATGAGAATCGCGAGTGAGGCAAAGAGACCCAGTTGGCGGTACGCAGGCATGGACGAGAAGCAGAAGGCCACAAACACGCAGAGCGTCGTCAGCGCGCTCAGCGTCACCGGCCTGCGAATCAGCTTGAGATTCCGCTCGGCCTGCTCGCCGCGCGCCGTGACATAGGTGTGTATCCCGTAATCCACGGCAATCCCCGCGATGACAGAGCCGAAGCCCACCACGATGTAGGAGAAACTGCTGACCGCACAGGCCGCCAAGGCCAATGCCGGGGCGCTGGCGACAAACGGGATCAGCACCACAAAGCCGGCCCGCCAATCGCGATAGACACCGAAAAACAGAACGATGAACACCAGCGTGATGGCGATCGACGTGATCGTGATGTCGCGGCGGATCACCGCCTCGTTCCCCGCCGTGTGCAAATGCCCGCACACCAGCTGCGTCTCAACGCCGGCCGGAAGTCCCGCCGCAAGCCCGTTGAGATGGCTCAGCAAGCGGCGAACGCCCGACGCGTCCGTCATCAGGACCGACGTCTGCAAGATCATCAGCAGATGCCTGCGCTCCTGATCCATCAGGTGCTGTTGGACCGGCACCGCGCGATACCCGAACGAGGCGACGGCCGCCATGATCTTCTTGACCGTGTGCCCGTTCCAGTCCAGCGGGTCAGACTGCGCCGCCGAGGCGCCGAACATCCCTTCCGGCTGATGCAGCCGATGCCGCAGCGCCTCCAGGGATTTGCGGATGCCGGCAGGCGACGTGTCCTCTGCCAGACGTGCGAAATCATTCTCCTCCGTATAATCCGGCAACTGGCGCGCCAGCCGCACGAAATCCTGCGCGATCTCACCCGTTCGGAACCCGAGGCTCAGCGGCGTCGCCAGCGCGGGATCAAGCCCCGCCGCATATCGGTCGGCAGCCGCAACGAGCGCGTCCTGATCCGATGACGCGTCGCGCATCGCGAAGGTGACCAGCACTTTGTCGGCGACCTGGATCTCGCGGAGAAAGGAAAAAATATCGCGCAACTCCGACCGGTCCGGCAGCATCACGTCGATCCGTCCGTCGAACTTCAAAAAGGGCAGGCAGGCGCACGAGACGGCCGTGATAACGAACACCGCAGCCGCAACAAACGACCGGCTTTGCAGCTTTCTTTGAACACACG
The DNA here is from genome assembly GCA_964390795.1 of uncultured Lentisphaeraceae bacterium. GTDB lineage: Bacteria > Verrucomicrobiota > Kiritimatiellia > RFP12 > UBA1067 > CAYMLQ01. Next base: position 17,923 of record CAYMLQ010000049.1, on the reverse strand, counting down.
CTCTGAGCGGCCACGCCACTACAGCTCCCACTCTTTCGGCGCGAACGGCACGTTGATCTCGGTCTCTTCAAATTTCAAGACCGTCACGTCGCCGCCCGCCTCGTCGATCTGAATCGACGTGATATACCGCTTGTCCTCGCGAAACGTCACGGTCACGGACTTGAGCATCTTCGCGGGAGGGGTTTCCGGCTTGGGCGTGAAGACAAAGGCCGCGGGCGTTTCCGACCGCTGGACGATGTCGTAGTCGTTGGCGAGGAGACTGTAGCGCCCGCCGAACCAGGACCGCAGCTGTTCGGTCACCGCCGCGAAGACCGGGTTATCCGAAAGCGGGATCTTCTGCGTCTTGCCGGTCTCGCCGTCCCACTGCTTCGCCTGCTTGCCGTCGATCAGCAGCACATACTTGATCGGGCTCTCGACCCGCCAGAGCAGCCTGTCCGGCGGCTCCACCTGGATCACGCCGCGCGTGATCAGCGGGTTCTTAAACAGCGCGAGTTTCTTCTCCTGAACAAACCGCGTACGCACTGTCTTCACGCCAGCCAAGGACGACTCCAGCCGGGCCAAAACCGCGTTCGTCTGGCCGCCGCCTGAGGCCTGGTCTGGCCCGCCCAGCATCGCGCTGAACAGCACGCCCGCCACCGCACCCCTGCTCAGCAGGCGCGACTCCAGCATCAATCTTCGTGCCATGTTTTCAACTCCGCTTGTGAGACGAGCGTGCCCTCGCGCCGGACTTCTGCGCGGATAACGCCGAAGGTGCCCAGCCGGGCTTCCTTGCGCAGCGAGACGGTCAGCGCGTCGCCGACCCGCACCGTTTCGAAGATCTCCAAATCCCGCGCCCCGACCAGCATGCCGCGCTGAGCGACGCCGTCGTGCCGCACCTGATGACGATAGCCGTGCATCGCGGCTGCCGCCTGCGCCATCAACTCGAGATGAGCCGCCTCGGTCAGCCGGCCCTCGCGGCAGTGCGGGTTGGCGGCCGCAATGGAGGCTGTCACCTCCGCCGAGCACTCCCCTACCGCAGTCAGAGTGTCCACCATCCGCGCCGGAGGCTGGTGCGGCACCAGGCGCTCTGCGGCGATCGGCAGCGCGCTGCAATCGGCACCGCCCTGATTGCGCCAACACAGCGGATCGGAGCCCAGGTAATTCCCCGTCAGTTGAAACGCCGCGCCGCGGCAGCCGTAGCACAGCTCGGCCTTCTCGCACAGCCCGCACGCGCCCTGAATCGTCCGCTGATGGTTGCGCAGATCGGCGATGACCTCGCTGCCCGACAGAATCTTCGCGAGCGGCTGCCGCCGGATATTCCCGATGGGCAGCGACACGCCGACGCACGGCATGACGTCGCCCGCTGCGTTCACAAGGCAGGAGAACGAATGCCGCAGGCAGACGTTGCCCACCAGCGGCGGCTGAGCCTCCCAGACCCGCCCGAACTGGTCGCGGTCAATCGCCTGGATCGTTTCGAAAAGCCTCCGCGTGTCCTCCACGCTGGGCGACAGCTCGTGGCCGCTCTGCCGCGCCCGGCCTTGCGGGGTGATCATCTCGAAGTACGGCTCGATGCCTTCGGCACGCATCCAGCGCCACAGCTCGGGCAGCTCCCCGATGTTCTGGCGGCAAATCACCGTGCTTAAGGCCATACGGGCCGACTCAGAAGGATAGCCGGCCGCACGGAGGTTGCGGTACGCCGACGCCATGACCTCCGCGGCCCCCTCCACACCCGCCAGCCAGTCCTGAACCTGGTGGTCCGCCGAGTGCCATTTCAAGACGACATGCACGCCCTGACTGAAGAGCCGGGCAGCCAGGGAGGCTGTCAGGTTCGTCCCGTTAGTGAACAGTTCCACAGACATGCCGCGGCTGCGGATCCACTCGCAGAGCGCAGGCGTATCATCGTAAAGCAGGGGCTCTCCGCCCAGCAGAATGATTTTCCGCGCACCCAGCGCCTGAGCCTGCGCCACCACCTCGCGCAGCTCGGACTGCGTCAGCTCGTGCTGGTCCCCGGGGGCTTTCGCATGGCAGTCGCCGACGTAACAGTACCGGCACAAAAAATTGCAGGCGGTACCGACCTCGACCTCCATGGTCAGCAAGCCATGTGCGGCTCTCGTCCGTGCCACCTCCTCCGCTGAAAACTCGCTGCCAAATAGTACCGACGCACAACTCATTACACGCAACCACCTTATTGTTTTAAACAGTGCTCATGCTGGCAGCGGAACACCACTGTTCCGCACGGGTCTCTTCACCGCCCCCGCCTGCCAAGCAAAACACCCACTGCGTCCTTTAACACCTCTTAAGCATAACAGGTGGCCACACCGGACGGCAAACGCTATTCGGCCAGCAATTCTAAATTTGACTTCCGAGCCACGGAAATGCAGGCTAAAGCCTGTACTACGAACGGGTTCTTCCATGGAAAGAAGCGTTTGTAGTGCAGCCTTCAGGCTGTCTCAAGCCAAATTTAGAATTGCTGCTATTCGGCACGCCCTGCCGCTCAGGGGAGCTGTGCCAGTTGGCTCGGGGCCGGGCGGGTCTGGTAGGACTGGGGGGCCAGCATACCGCCGGAAACGATCATTTTGATGCCGTCCTCGACCGAGATATCGGTGAAGTTGACCTCGTCGTCAGGATAAATCACGAGAAATCCCGTCGTCGGATTGGGCGTGGTGGCGACGAACACGTTGTAGAACATCTTTCCCTCGTGGTTACGGATTTGGCCTGTGACAAACCCTACTGCGAAGGAGCCTTGGCGCGGGAATTCGACAAGCACCACCGCTTTGAAGGCTGCCTTCGTCGAGGACGAAAACGTTTCGACCACCTGCTTTGAGGCGAAGTAGACGGATTTCACGATGGGCAGTTTCATGAGCAGGGCCTCACCCCAATGGAGCAGGCGGCGCCCGATGAAGTGGTTCGTGATGAGGCCGACTAAATAGAGCAGCAGCACCGTGACGAAAAGGGCGATCAGCGTCAGTGCGTACTCCGGCAGCTCACCCACCCACGGCCGCATGACGGGGCGTGCGAAGGACGTGAGCGACGCGAAGAGCAGGTTCAGGATAAACAGGGTCACCGCCAAGGGGATCAAGACCAGCAGGCCCGACATCAGGCGGGTGCGCACGTGCTTGCCGAAGGCTGTTCCGGATTGCTTTTCCATATCGTTACTCATAGGGTTACTTTTCTATCGTGTTTCTCGTAAATGCCGAGGGCTTTAGCCCCATATCCACCAGACAAAGGCACAGGCGCTCAGCACGGCTGCGACCGTGAAGGGGATGCCGATGCCCATGAACTCTCGGAAAGAGACGGTATAGCCGTGCTTCTTGAGGATCCCCAGGGTGACCACATTAGCTGATGCGCCGATGGGCGTCAGGTTACCACCCAAGCAGGCACCGATCAAGAGTCCGAACATCAGCAGCGGCACGGGTGCGTGGATCTGGTCGGCGACCTTCTGCGCGACCGGGATCATCACCAGCAGGAAGGGCACGTTGTCCACAAAGCCGGACACAATGACGGAAAAGAGGACGATCATGGCGAACGCCAACGCAATATTGCCGCCCACGGAACTTGCCATGAGGCCGGACAGCCGGTCCATCCAGCCGGAGTCGCTGAGGCCGCCCACCAGCACAAAGACGCCGATGAGGAAAAACGTGGTCTCCCAGTCGAGCGTCGTGACGAGCTTGCGCGTGCTGCCCCAGCGGGCGTGCGCGCGGTACCAGACGAGCGCGATGGCGCTCAGGACGAGCGTGTAGACGCCCGCGAACCAGGCGAACTCGGGATCGAACACCGTGGCGAACGACAAGCCCAGAATCAGCAGTCCGAGCAGGATCGCGGGCACCCAGGAACGCGCTTTCTCCTGACGAAGGTGCGAGGGTTTTGAACTGTGCCGGCGATACACAAAAGCCAGCACGGCCAGCGAGGCGATGGCGCCGATCTGGACGGCGAAGAAAATGCCCAGCCTCCCTTGGTAGGCAAAGAAGTCCCAGAAGCCCATGCGCATGTAGCCGGCGAGAATCATGCTCGGCGGATCCCCGATCATGGTGGCGGTTCCCTGTAGGTTGCTGCTGACGGCAATACCGATCAGCAAGGACACCGGACTGATCTTGAGCTTGTCGGCCAGGCTCAGCGCCACAGGCGCGACCAGCAGCACAACGGCCACATTCTCAACAAACATGGAGATCACGCCCGCCAGCGTACACAGAGCCAACATCGCGACTCGCGTGGACTTGGACTTGTCGACCAGCCACTCGGCGAGCATGGCGGGAACCCGCGACATCAGGAACATCTCGGCGAGGATCAACGTACCGAAAAAGAGCCCCATGACGTTCCAACTGATTTTCACGAAAAGGGCGTCCCGCCAGTCCAGCACCCCTGTCGCAACCAGGAGAAACCCGCCGATACAGGCGATCCAGGAGCGCCGCGCGGGCAAAACCACAAACAAAACGTAGCAGAGAACGAAAACAATCAGACTGATCCATGCCGGTGTCATACAAACCTCTTGAATTTTTTGGTACTTAGAATTGGGCCTCCCAGGCGGAAACGCTCACATGAAGGGCCGTGGAAGGGAGGCGTTTGAGAGTGCGAGAAAAGCGGCCCGATCATCTTCCTTTGCGACTAAACAACCCGATCATCCAGAGATGCGTCGGGAAGCCTAACGTTCCCGGGCGAAAGAAAGATCCGTCCGGGCCTCAGCAAAGGATGTGCGACGCGTGCCCGAGGAGGAGCAGGTGCGGATGCTGGACCGCCGGAGGGCGCATGTCGGAGGGACAGGGATGTGCGTCCCGAAAGCTTTCTGATATCTGAACGGACACCAGCGGAAACATCCGCTCGGCAAGCGAGAGAAAGCCCTGGAACGGATCATTCTCCTGTGATCTGGACATGATCGCGTCCGTATCGAAACACGCCCCGCCGCACGAAAAATGTCCTCTTTCTTCCTCCGCCGCCGTCGACACCAAACCATCCTCAAAGGAAACGACAATGCCTCCCGCGTGCCCGCCGCCATTCAAAACCGTATGCGCCAGATAAATGAACACCACGCAAAACACGCGTTCGCACTGCGCCACCCAGGCCTGGCGGCTGCGACATTCTGCACCTGTACGAATCCATTTCATGGGCATCAGCTTACCGCATCGGCCCCGACATGCACAAGCAAAACAGGCCGCCGGGTGCTGATTCAATTTTGTTGAATCGGCACCCGATTTAGGAGTTAGGAGTTAGGAGTTGCAATACCTTAAAGACGAAGAGCTTATATGATCCGATAAAGGATCGTTAATGCGTCTCTTGAACCGGCTCAAGATACGCGCACAGAACCGCGATGTTCCGCACAAAATCCGCGCAGGACACGGCGCGCGCCTGTTGCCCTTTGGCCGATTTCAATGCCATTTCCCGCACCCAACGCCCTTTCGCGTCGAGCGCCTTCAACACTTTCTCAGTCTCTGCCGCCGAACCCGGGATCTCCGGCCCGAGGGAGCGGTAGCCCTGCTGACGAAAACGCCGGCGGGCCTTTTCGCGATCTCCCGCTGACAGGGTTGGCAAGGCCGCGAGCCACTTCTCGTCCACCTGATAGTCGATCTTGAACGCGTAGTGCGTGGGCATGTCCGCGTCTGAGAAGGTCAACTGGTAGTCCTTCGTGAAGTAGAGCGGCCGGTTCGTGCGCAGCTCGTAGAAGCGCACCAGCCGTCCGTCTGCCAGCCGCGAGCGCCTGAGATAGGCCGCCGCAGACGGGATCGGTTCCAGATACCCCGCGTCGCCGGTCACGAGATACAGCTCGGCCAGCGTCCGGAGCAGCGCCTGCGACTCGCCCCCCGTCACCGAAGCCGGCTCGAACTTGCGCGCCCAGCAGGGCCGCATCTGGAAGTCGTACTGCTGCGCCCAGGCCGGCTGCGGCTCGGGCATCTGCGCCCGCTTGATGAAATCCCCCACCCGCTTCGCGGCCGCCAGATAGACATCATTGGTGTACACCTCCCACGCCGCGAAGAAGAGACGGTTGACGTCGCGCACCAAATTGTCATTGAAGGTGTAGAAGACGTGGTAATCCTTCTCGTGCGTCGGCTCGACGCCCTCGGGCGGATACTCGGCCCGCTTCACCGGATACGCAACGGGATCGTATGCCGGCTCGGGCATGAACACCTGCGGGAACGCGCCGTTCGGAAACTGCGCCTTGAGCAGCCCCGACAGGCCATACTCGGCAGCCTCGTGGACCGCCGCGTCCTTAAACCCCAGCGCCTCGTCCAGCAGCACCAGGAAGCGCAGGGACTCCTGCGTCGTGTTGTCGTCCAGTACGGAGTGGCGCTTGACCCCTTTGCTTTTCGAAGGCGGCTCCGCACGCAAGTCCAGCTTGGCCCGGCGCGCCGCGTCAAAGGGAATCATATACGGCCAGCCGCCGCCGCGAAGCTGCCCGCGCACCAGGCACAGGCCGGCGGCCTTGGCGGCGTCCAGATAGTAGCGGTCGCCGGTGGCCCGCCACGCGCGCAAGAACGCCAGCCCCACCGTGGGCGTGCCGGGCGGCTGAACCCAGACACTCCGGTCGTCCGCCACGTTCTCGCCCTCGCGCAGCGTCAGGTTTTCGCTGTAGGCCCAGAGGTAACCCCCCTCGGTCGCCACCTGCTCGCGGAAGAAGACAGCAGCCCGCTTGAGCCCGGCCTCAACCGCAGCCCGCTCCAGCGCCCACCCGCCCGCCGCCCACAGACACAGCCCCGCGACAACCGTGAATCGCCACATGCCTAGCCTCCCCCAGTTGAAATTTGCAGACACGCCGTTGAACCTTCCTACCGCACGCCCATCATAAACGCCCGCTGCGTCTTGGCCGTGGTCGCTGCGGCCCCTGCCGAGGCCGCGCTCACGTCGCTGCCGTTCACCGCCGCCACCCGATACCAGAAGGTCGCGCCCTCCGCCAGCCCGCTCTCCGCAAAGGCCGGCCCTTCGACGTAGGCGATGGCTCCGTACGGCCCCGCCTCTGCCGCCGCGCGGCGCACCAGATAGCCGCCGCAGTTCGCGACCGCCGACCACGTCAGCGCGACCGCGCCCACGCCGGCGGTCGCCGCCAGCCCCTCCGGCGAGGCCGGCACCGCGTCGCAGCCGTACGTCTCCAGCTCCGCGATGTTGCCCCAGCCGTTCGGCGGCGGCAGGTAGCGCAGGTAGCGGAAGCGCCGGTCGAGGTCGAGCGTCACCGTCGTGTACACGCCGACAGGCGGCACGACCGTAACGGTGTGGAGCGTCTCAGGGGATTCGAACGTGGTGAGGGTGTCCGAGACCGACGAGATCTGGAACCGGCCGTTGACCATGCGCGCGGGCAGGGACTCGCGCGGCACGTAGCGCAGATACGCGAGCCGCCGCCAGCGCTCGCCGCCGTACTCCTGCCCCGGCCAGCCGCCGTCCACGGCGGCGTCGTAGAAGCTGGCGAGGTTGCCGTCGAACACCTTGTCGCGCGTCCGGCCCGCGTCGTTGTTGTATGAGCCGGGCGTGCCGATCACGGAGCCAGAGAGCTTGCGCACCTCTCCGCTGGCGAGCGCCTGGAACGCCGCAGAGGCTGGCCCTTCGGTCTCGCCGTGCAGCGCCGAAACGGTGTAATAAGCGTCTAAGCCAGCCAGCGGCGACGCGTCGAGAAAGACGCTGCTCGTGACGACGGCGAGAAGCGTGAACGGGCCGGCTTGCGCGACGGCCCGCCGCACCGCGTAGCGCTCCGCGCCTGCGGCCGCGCTCCAGTACAGCAGCGGCTTGCCGTTGTCGAGCGTTCCACAGGCGAAGGCGGGTGCGAGCAGTCCGTAGGCGAACTGCGCTGTGTAGGTCGCGCCGCGCCGCGCGGGGAACGTGCGGCTGAGGGCCGTCAGCCCGTCGCTCCAGCGGGCGAAGCGCCAGAGCTCTTCCGGCACCGCCGTCAACGTGACCGCGGCGCCGTCCTCATACGCGCCGCCTCCAGTGACGGAGCCGCCCGCGCGGGGCGACGCGAGCGCCTCGATCTGATGCCTCTGCGTATTGCTGACCGCCACCAGCAGCGCGGTCTCATCCGTTGCCGCCGCGCCGTTCGTCAGGCCCTGCAGGACGATCCGGAACGCATACACGCCCGAGCCCAGCGTGACAGGCGGCGTCCAGGTGAACGTGCCAGCCGCGTTGATCAAAGAGCCTGTCGTCCCCTCGCCTACAACGGTATAGACCGCCTGAGAGACGGCCGCCGCAGGCGCGAACGAGAGCGTAAGCGTCTGTTCGGCGGAGACGGACTGAACGGCATAGAGCGGCAGCAGGCCGGCGGTCGCCGCCGGGTTCCGGTTCGGCAGGCCGGGCGTGGGCCGCGTGAAGCTGACCCACGCGCCGGAGGAGCCGTTGGGCCAGCGGCCCTGGCTGACGTTGGAACGCTGCGAACCGAAGGTCACCCGGTCCAGTTCCGTGCCGCGGTCGGGCGTCTGCAGCGCGACCGCGTCGCCGCTTTTGCCCAAGCCGAAGGTCGCGTTGAGCGAGCCGTCGGCGTTGAGGCCCGCCGTGAGGCTGCCGCCCGTCCAGACGCGCAGGCACGCGCCGGGCTGGAGCGTCACGCCGGCGGGGATTGCGCAGGCGTGCTCGGACTGGCTGTCCAGCAGCCAGTAGCCGCCCAGGTCCACAGCGACCGGACTCTCGTTCAGCAGTTCGAACCAGTCTTCCGCCTCTTCCGACACCGGATGGATCTGGCCGCCCGCCTGGGTCGCTTCGGCCATGACCTCGTTCACGGCCACGCGCGGCAGCACGGCGGGTTCGAGCACGGCCCGCACGGTGAGGTCGTTGGTCACCGTCAGCGTCAGGGTCTGGTCGGGCAGCGGGCCGGCGGAGGTCTCCCAGCGGGCGAAGGTGAAGCCGGGATCCGGTGTGACGCTCACGGTCACGGGCACGGTCTTGAAGTAGGCGCCGCTCCACGGGAAGGGCTGGGCGGGGTTGGCGAGCCCGAGCGTGGCGGCGTCGATGGTGACGGTGTTGACCGTGATCCGGCCCACCCCGTTCGTGAGGTCGACGGTCAGCCGCGCCATGCCGACGAGGCCGAACTCGTTCACGATATTGGTGAGCGCGTTCGCGGGCCGCGCGCTGGCGAAGGACTTGAGGCCGGTCACGCGGGACTGCCACGACGCGTAGTTGACCATGCGGCCCCAGCGCGCGATGTGGCGCGGCATTTCCGAGTCCACGCGGGCGGCCATGTTGGAGACGATGCCGTGGACGCGAGCGGGCTGAAACGCGGTGTTGCTGAGGTCTGCGAAGCGGTTGACAAAGCGGCTCCGGAAGTCGGCGTTCGCAAGCAGCCGGTCGAACTGCGGCTGACAGATGCCGCGCCCGCTGCGACGCGCCTGGAACATCATGTCCTGGGCGCTATTGCCGAAGCCGTTGTCGGTATCGTAGATCGCCCAGCGCCAGCGGCCGTCGTGACCGTAGGGCGCGGCCGGGTTATACGAGGATCGCACGCGCCACACGCCGAGGTTGTTGCCGGGCCAGTCCGTATTTCCGCAGTAGACCTCGCAGGCGTAGTGGTCGATCAGATTGTCGAGATCCATGCGCGACTCCACCCAGGCGTAGTTGGAGGCGACGGAGAGGTCGTTAGTCTTGGTGAAGGCGAGCACCTCCTTGTAGTCCAGGTCGTCGCCCTCCTCGATCTCCATCGCCTCGCTGCCGACCGTCGCCTTGAGAAAATCGAGGTTGTCCGGGTCGACGCCGTAGTGTCGCTCGAAGTAGTATTTGCTGTAGTGTTCGCGGATGTTCTCTAGGCCCCAATACTCGCCGTTGACGTAGGTGACGGCCGGCTCGTAGTCCTGCGTGTCGCACCGGGCGTACGGCCGGAAGATCTGCTGGGTCATCGCGTCGCGAAAACCGGTACTGCTCCAGTCATTGCCGCTGTTGTGGAGGATGACGCGCTTGAAATTCCTGTCCGTCTGGTTCGGGAAGAACGCGTGTTTCGCCTGGCTGTCGCCATACTCCTCGCGGGCATACAGGAGGAGCGTTTTCTGCGCCGCTCCGCGCGACCACGCGCCGTGGTTGCGAAGGCCCATGAGCTGCGAGAGCGCCAGCGTGCGGTCAGTCTCGAACAGTTGCACATACAGAGGCCGCTCCCACGCGTCGCCGCGCTGGAAGTAGTTCGCGTTCGGCAGGCCGACGTAGTGGCCGTTCCAGCCCAGCGCCTTGTAGATGTCGCCCGGCACGAAGAGCCCGAACGGATCGCCGAAGAGATGGGCGTCGTCCGACATCAGCGAGAAGACTTTCAGCGTGTGCTGGAGCGGCGGGCCGCCGATGAGCCAGGTGCCCGCCGCGCCGCGGGGCGAGAAGAAGCCGGTGCGGTACGCCATGGCCCGAACGACGGTGCATTTGGGAGTCAGCCCGGCCGGCGCCACCCACCCGTACTGCGTGTTATTGGTCATCTCGATGGGGTTGGTGCGAATCAGAGAGATCCGGTTCGAAAGCGACGAGCGGTCTTCGAATGTCAGGGGCGTGCTGTAGAGAAAACAGGTGGGGGTGACCGCGTTCGTGGGCGTCGAGCCGTCCAGCGTGTAGAAGATCTGCGCCACCGGATCGGCGTTGGTGAGCGCCACGGTCACGGGGGTTGCGTAGAAGCCGGGCGACACGGTGAAGCCGGGCTGCTCCAGCAGCCCAGCGTAGCCAGCCGCACCGTTAGCCGCGCCCGGCGTGGGAAAGGGGAACATCAGCCAGGCGCCGCCCGGATCGGCGGCGGCCCGCCCGTAGGACGCGTCGCGCAGCACGCTGAGGGCCGGCGCCGTGTCCGCCGCCGTGCCGTCCGGCGCGCTCAGCGTCACGTTCTCGTTGCCCGCGCTGATCTTGAAGTTTGAGTGCAATTGCGAAAGCCGCACCGACAGCTCCGCCCAAAGCGCGATGTCCGAACTGGAGGCGTTGACCTGGTGAACCTCCGCAGCCAGCACGTTGGTGCCCCGCAGCAAGGCGGTGACAGGCACCTCGAAACTTTCCCAGCCGCCGTTGCTGCTGGCGAGCGCGGCGGCCCACGTCTTCTCGTTCACCGTCCCTGCGGGCATCCGCACCCGCAGGATCTCCTGACCGTTCAGATAGATGATCGCGCCGTCGTCAACCCACACCTTCAGGACGCCGCTGCCGTGCGTGTCGTTGGTCGAAACCGGCGAGACAAAGGTCTGACGGAAGTAGGTCGCGGGGTATTTGTTGGTGGCGATGCCCCCGTAGCCGACGGTTGTCTTCACTTTGGCGAAGCCATAGCCGAGCAGGGCCTCGCCCGAGGGCCAGGCCGCCGCGTTGAAATTCGTCCCGTTCCAGCCGGCCTCGGGCGCGAGTCCGTTGTCGCGGTAGCGCCACACCGTGTTGGACGGGGCGACCACGAGCGGCCCCTCCGAAGACTTACGCGGCGGGCTGCGGTCCTTGCCGGAAGCCCACACCACCAGATGCTCGCCGGGGTTGAGCGTGATAGCCGGGAACAGCCATTTGAGCGGCTCGTCCTCCGCGTCGTCCGTGAGCCCCCACCCTTCCAAAGGCGCAGCCGCGTCCCCGGCGTTGACCAGCTCGACCCAGTCCTCGAACGCCCCGTCCTCGTCCGCAAAGGCCGTGTTGTCGGAGCTCATCACCTCGCTGAGGCGCACGGACGGGCCGGAAAAGGCTAAGGATGCAGCCAGAATTGAGGCGAGGGAAGAAACTAGGACAGACCCCTTCATCGATAGACACAACTCCTGTCCCCGTGCCTCACTTGGCTGTTGGGGGAGGCGGCGCCACGGGCGGCGCGACCGGCGCGGGCGCGGCGGCGGGCAGCAGCGTAAAGGCCTTGTTCAGCAGTTCGGCGGCCTTGGCATCGCGCATCTTGCGCTCGTCGCTGCCCAGCACCACCACGATCACGCGGCGGCCGTTGCGCTTGGAGGTGACCACGATCGACCAGCCGGCCGTGGCTGTGTAGCCGGTCTTGAAGCCGTCGCACCCGGCCACGCCCTCCTTGAGGAAGGGGTTGTGCGTGCGCATGTCGAAGGGCTTCGGCGTATTCGCGCGAAACTGGCGGTAGGTCGCCGAGGTGTAGGCGAAGACCGCCGGGTGCTTGCACAGCTCGCGGGAGAGAGTCGCCATGTCGCGCGCGCTCGAAATGTCGTGCCGCTGGCCGGCGGAGGGCGGCAGCCCATGCACCGAGGCGAAGCGGGTGTTGGCCATACCGAGCTGCTGGGCCTTGGCGTTCATCAGCTCCACAAAGCCCTCCTTCGAGCCCCCGACGTGCTCAGCCAGGGCCACCGCCGCATCGTTCGCCGACTGGATCATCATCGCGTACAGCAGCTCTTCGACCGTGAAGGTCTCCTTCGGATCGAGGTAAACCTGGGAGCCGCCCGTCTTACAGGCCGCGACCGACACGCTCGCCGTGTCGCCCAGCTTCACCTGACCCGCGTCGATCTTCTCCTGGATCACCAGGAGGGTCATCAGCTTGAGCGTGCTGGCGGGATAGCCCGGCGCGTCCGCCTTATCGTCGAACAGCACCGCGCCGGTGTCCGCGTCGACGATGATCGCCCCGATGTAGGGCGTCTTGGAGACGCACCCTTTCGGCTTCTGCGGCGTCGCCGGAGCGGCGGCGGCCTTTTTTGCAGGCGCTTTCTGCGCGCCTTTCTTGGTTTGCGCCTGACCGAGCGAGACGAGGAAACACACGGCAAGAATAGACAACACCAATCGCTTCACTGAGACCCCCTGAACAAGACGTGGCAACACACGACGACAGCACCTGTCGCTTCGATAAGAACGGCACATAGTAAACCACGTTCCTCGCAGGTTGAAAAGGAAACTCACCCGGGAGCTTAATCAAGAGACGGGGACGCGGGTCTTTCAGAACAGGATCACGCCGACATAGGAGACGGTGTTGGGTCCGTTCATGTAGGAGAGCCCGCTGCTGGCGATGAGAGCGGCCACATCGATGCCATAGGACTCGAGCGACGCCATGGCCTGCGCCGGCAGGCGGCAGGGCTCGCCCGAAGGGTAGGTGCAGGCGTCGCAGACCTTGCACGCGCCCGCACTCAAGGCCAGCGTTTCGCCGGCGGAGAGCAGCGGCGTCACCCGCGCCGCAGCCGTGCGGAAGAGCGCGTTATGCCGCTCGCCGCCGGCCATCATACCGTCGAAGTCGAATTGATCCTCCAGCGGCCACACCGTCTGGATCACGAGTCCCTGACGGAACCGGCGGGCCTCCGCGATCAATGCGGCGGGCTCGCCGACGCCGGGCGGGCAGGACCAGTTGGTGCCGTACTTGCCGCACTGGTTGGACTCGCACGAGGCGCGAAACGCCTCAGAGAAGACGATGTCCGACACGGGCACGATACCGAAGCGCGTGATGCCGAGGTTGGAAAGGATGTCTTTTACGTTTTCCGTGAGCACATGAACCTCCTTAGTTGGCCGCCAGAGCGGTCAGTGCCGTGGTATAGAGCCGTCCCCCGACCGCCTCCCACTGATCGGGCTGCGCGGCGCTTTGCTGCGCCTGCATCTGCCGGCGAACCGCCGCGGCCTGCGCAACCGAGCCGGCCGACTCGAAGGCCAGCACCTTGGCATAGTCGCGGTAGCAGTCAGCCGGCCCCGAAGCGGCAGGCGACGCGCTCAGCGAGCCCGCCGCCAGCCGGCCCAGTTCCGGCAGTTCTGGAAAGGCTTTGCCGGCCGTGATCAGCGCGTAGGCCGCCAGCGCCGTCAGGCTGTCGGAGTGCGCCGCCGAGTCGCGGTGGTACGCGATGCTGCCGTCGTCGCGCGTGCTGCCGCGCAGCCAGCGCAAGCCTTTGCGCAGCGGAATCTTCGCGCCCTCGAAACCCTGCGCTTCGGCGCAGGCCAGCGCGCGCACCTGCCACGCGGTGACCGCCGCGTTGCCTTCCGAGGCGGGCTCGTAATCCCAGCCGCCCTGAACGGTCTGCCGGTCGCGGATATAGGCCAGCGCGCGCTCCAGCACCGGCTTCAGCGCTGGCCGTCCGGGGTAGAGCGTGGCCAGCGCGAAGGTCGTGATCGCATGGTTGTAGACGCGGGCGCGTCCGTCGCCTCCGAACGCGCCGTCCGCCTGCTGCTGGGCAGCCAGTGCCGCGCACGCCCGGTCGACCTGCGCCGCATGGCTGTCCTTCGCGTCGCGCCCAAGCGCCAGCGCCGAAAGGGCGGTCAGCGCCGGACGGTAACTCTCCGCGCCGCCGTGTTTGGCGGGGCTCCAGGTGCCGTCGGGCTCCTGATTCGCGGCGAGCCAGGCCAGGCCGGACTCGGGGGCTGCGACAGGCGCTGCCCAGGGACAGCTCGGCGGCGCGCCACGGTGGAGCGTGACTGCGGCCACCAGCGCGGCGGCGGCCGCAATGCCCCACCACGGCGCGGGCGCACGAAAACGGCGGCGCTTACGGGCGCGCTCGGCCTCGGCGGCCGCAACGATGCGGTCAGCAAGTCCCGCCGAGGGCTCGCGCTGGGGCGCTGCCCTCAGGCGACCGGCCAAAGCCCGGAACGCCGCAGCATCAGCCGGATCAAGCTCATTTATATGCGATTCAAAGTTCATTTTTCGTCCTTCAGAAACTCGCGCAGCTTGGCCAGCGCGTTGAACATGCGCGACTTGACCGTACCCACCGGGATGCCGAGGATCTCCGCAACCTCCGCATAGGGCAGATCCTGGTACACGCCCAACTCCACGACCTGCCGCAGGCCTTCGGGCAGCGAGGCCAGCGCCCGCTCCAGATCCATGCCGCCCGCAGCCGAGGCGTCGGCCGCCACGGGCGCCACATGCTCCGGGCTCGGCTCCGCCGCGATCCCGGCCACCAGACGCTCATGACGCTTGCGCCGCCGCAGCTCGTCGATCCAGACCTGCCGCGCCAGCAGAAAGAGGAACGTCGTGACTTTGGCCGTCGCGACGTAACGCTCCCGATAGCGGTAGAGTCTGAGGAACGTCTGCTGAACCAAATCCTCGCAATCGTATTGAACGCCGGAACGTACGAAATAGTTCAGCAGCATTTTCTCATGCCGCTTGACCAGCACCGCGAACGCGTCGCAGTCGTCCTCGCGAACCCTGCGCATGAGGGCCGCATCGTCCAGTTCGTTGAGCTTCACGTGGGTTGCCATAACCCCCTCTAAGGGTCAGGGGAGGTGATTCGTTTCAACAGGGGAGAAAGTTTCTGGGCCGTCACCGATTGCTCCTGCAGGCGCGTGCGCTCGTCCGCGTTCGGGTTGAGAAGCCCGAAGGCGCACAGCACCGCCACCAGAATGAAGGCCTTGATGCCGCCGATGATGCCGCCAAGGATGGCGTCGAACGGCTGGGCCACCACCAGGCGGATCGCCTCCGACAGCAACCGGCGCAGCCCCAGCCAGACGGCGATGCAGACGACCAGAAGCAGGATGAACGCCGCGAGCCGCCCCGCGTACGGGTTGGCGCTGAACAGGCTGACCGAGAGCACCGACCGCGACACCGGCGCGAAGCCGAAATAGCCGATCGCAGCGGCTGTGCAGACCGCCACCAGGCGGCCCAGCTCGCCGGAGCAGCCGCGGACAAACCCGAGGATCACGAGACAGGCGACCGCGCCCAGCGCCAGCGCATCCAGCCAGCCGATCTCTGTGGGGAGCGCTAACATAGGTTCAGAGGAGGCTTCGCTTCCTTTCGCGAACTCATTGGACCGGCAGCGAATGCACCCACTTTTCATACGGGGCACGGTTCCTGTCGCCCGCCGGCATCAGGGACAGATAATATTCGCCGTACGCGCGCGCTTCCGGCAGGCGCGACTCCGTGTAGCGGATACGCGCCATCAGTTCGGCGTTGGCCGGATTGTAGGGGCTGCGAGCGATCGCCCGGTCGAGAATCTTAACCGCTTCGGCGGTGTGCTTTAACTGGAGCGCCAGCTCCGCCGCCTGAAAGTAGCTGTCCTGGTGGTTGGGGCTGATCTCGGCCGCGCGCCTGAACGCCTCGACAGCCTCGGCCTTCTGGCCCTGCGCCTTGTAGACCATCGCCAGTCCGAACGCGGCGCTGAAGGTGTAGGGATCGGCAGCCAGCGCGTCGCGGTACGCCTTGACCGCTTTCGGGTACTGCTTGGCGATCTGCTGGCGAACCCCCTCTTGCAGCAGCTTGGCGGCGGCGCCCGGGTCGCGTCGCACGTTTTCCGCCTCCTCCGCCTGCGTCCGCTCCAGATTCATCCTGAGCCGCCTCACGTTGTTGATCGCCTTCTCGTAGTGCTCGTCCTTCTTGTCGACGATCCTCACGAAGATCTCGAAGTTGTCGAGCGCCTCCTCGCGGAGGTTGAACTTATCCCGGTAAAGGCTGGCCAAGTTGTAATAGGCCGGCGCATAGCGGCGCGCGCTCTTCAGCGCCCGCAAGAGATGCAGGCGGGCGATATCGTGGCGCTCCCGGCTCGACTCCGTAAGGGCCAGCGCCGTCAGGACGCGGGCCTTGGACTCGTCGGTTGTGACGGCCGCGAGCGCCCGCTCCAAACAGTCTTTCGCTTTGGGCAGGTTGTTCTGCAGGTAGGCGATCTGGCCGAGACACGCGAGCGCTTCCCCGTGACCGGGCGCAAGTTCCAGCGCTTCGGCGAACGCCGCCTGCGCAGGTTCCATGTTGCCCTGGCGCAGGTGCGCGAGGCCCAGATTATAGTACAGTTCCGGCGAATCGGTGATCCGCTTAGTGGCACGCGTAAAATGCGTGATGGCCTCCGAGAAATTATTTCCCTTGAAGGCAGCCAGGCCCTCCTGCACGGCGCTCTGACCCGAATGGTAACCGCACCCGCAGGCGAACAGCAGGCAGACGGTGAGACAAAGGAGCGTGTGTTTCCGAATCATAAAGGCAGCACCTCGACGTGCCTCCCGCCTGTCGCTTGGCAGACATAGGAGAACAGGCGACATATTACCGCAGAAGCGGGGGTGCCGCAATCACGGAAAAATGCGCCCCCTATTTATTACGGACAGCCTCGCTGCGACCTCGACACTGCCGGACTCCGGTTACGCTTCGCCGCTGAAACGGTCAAGCCTCGTCCTTCAGAACCTCGGGCCCGTAGCGGCGGGAGGCCGCTCGAGCCGCAAGAAGCACGCACGCGACCGCGCAACCGAACAGCCCCGCGATGATCCCAGCCATCGCGGCCCACGGCAACTGGCTGCCCAGCGACCGCGCAGCCGGCTGGATCGCGACTAGCGCGGGCACGACTCCGACCGCCAATCCGACCAGCACCAGCACGCCGTACTCCGCCGCCAGCAGCCGTACCACCGTCCCGCGCGTCAGCCCCACCGCGCTCAGGAGCGCCAGCTCGCCGCGCCGCTCCTGCACGCCGCGCAGGATCACCAGCGCGACGCCGAACACTCCCAGCACCACGCCCAGCCCGCCCAGCACCAGAAACATGTCGAGATACGCGCTCTCCACGGACCCCAGCAGCCGCAGCCGCTCAGCGACCGTCTCGACCGTCACCCCCGGCTCCGGATGCCGCAGCTGCGAGACAGAGATCGGAGGGCGGAGGTCGGATACCTGACCGCTGACCGCTGACCTCCGACCTCCGACCTCCGCAGCCTCCCTCAGCAGATACGGCGCGTAGTCGCACAACCACATCCGATAGCCGGTTTCCTGTGGAAATAGCCTCACGAAATGCCGCTCATCCACAATGAGCGACCCCTGCAGGATGCTGCTCCGCACAGGCAGTACGCCCACCAGGCGCACGCGCAACGGGGGCGAGCCGGCGGCCGCATACTCATAAACCGTGCCGTCCGCCGGCCCAGCCTTGGCCTTGAGGCTGTACTTCAGCATGGTCTGATCCGCCGCCAGCGCGGGAATCGCCCCGTCCGCCAACGGCTGCTCGAGCAACATCCAGATGCCGCCGGAGTCGGCGGGTTCGAAGGCCCGCGCCCGCGCCATGGCCCGCGCGTCCAATCCGATCACCTGCGGGCTCACGGGCTGGCTCATGTTCAGGCAGCCCGCCTCGTCGCCCGCGTGTACGCGTACCGGCACCACGCCCACCGTGGCATGGGCGTCACGCCCATGGTCCTCCACCGTGGCATGGGCGTCACGCCCATGGTCCTCCACCGTGGCATGGGCGTC
>CAYMLQ010000048.1:0-24448 GCA_964390795.1 uncultured Lentisphaeraceae bacterium | reverse complement strand
CGCATGAGCCCGTTCAGGCAGGTGTGGCCGTTCGTGCGGCTCGGGTTGACGGACGTCTGGCGCCACAAGACCCGTTCGTGCCTGACGATGCTCGGGATGGTCTTCGGCGTCGGCAGCGTGATCGCCATGTTGGCGGTGGGCGAGGGGGCTAGCCAGCAGGCGCTGGACTCGATCAAGCGGCTGGGCAGCCAGAACATCATGGTCATGTCGGTGAAGCCCACCTCGGAAGAGGGGGGGAGCACCGGCAGTCAGCGCGGGCGGCTGGCGGTTTACGGGTTGCTCTACGAGGACGAGGAACGGATTCGCGAGACGGTGCCGGGCGTGGTGCTGACGGTGCCTGCGCGGATGACGCGCCGCAACGCGAGGCTGGGTGAGCGGCAGCTAGAGCTGCGCGTGGTGGAGACGGTGCCCACCTGGTTCGAGGTGGTGCAGCGTCCGGTGCTGGCCGGACGCGTGCTGTCGGAGAACGATCTGTTGATGGGCGCCAATGTGTGCGTGCTCACCGAGCACGGGATGCGGCGGCTACTGGCTGCGGAAGAGACGCTCGGTCAGCGGATACGGCTTTCTTCAGGGTTGTTTGAGGTGATCGGCATCGTCAAGAACGAGACGGGCGGCACGGTGCGCGCGCCGGACAGCGATGCGGACGCCTACATACCGATCACCACCGGCACGAAGCTTTTCGGAGAGGCGAACATCCACTACTCGGCGGGCGGGATGGAGGGCGAACGGGTCGAGCTGAGCCAGATTATCGTGAAAATGAAGGATACCGATGTGGTCGAGCCCGGCAGCAAGGCGATTACGGCGGTGCTCGGGCGTTTCCACAAGAAGGTCGATTACAAGATCGACGTGCCCTTGACGCTGCTGCGGGAGGCGGAACGGACCAAGCGCACCTACAATATCGTGCTGGGTGCCATTGCCGGCATCAGTCTGCTGGTGGGGGGCATCGGCATCATGAACATCATGCTGGCGTCAGTGACCGAGCGCACCAAGGAGATCGGCATCCGCCGGGCGATCGGCGCGCGCCGCAGCCGGATCGTCGTCCAGTTTCTGATTAACACGTGTGTGCTGTCGATCGGCGGTGGTCTCGTGGGCCTTTTGCTCGGTGTGTCCATTCCGCTTTTGATTACCGCCTTCACCGACATGCCGACGGTGGTACAGCCCTACAGCCTGGTGTTGGCGTTCGGCATCAGCGTGGGGATCGGCATCGTTTTCGGGCTTTATCCCGCGATGCGCGCCGCTGCGCTCGACCCGATCGAGGCTCTGCGCCATGAGTGATTTGTGAGAAAGCACGGTAATCGGTTGGTGGCCGGGGGATCGAGGAAAGCGCGTTGTGTGCGCGTAGCACTGGGAGCGGGGACACTCCTGTCCCCGTTGTGAACGGCTGTGCAACACTGAGCCGCAGGTTACGACGCGACGACCGCCTGCGGAGCGACGCTTGGCCGACGTTTCGGGGACAGGAGTGTCCCCGCTCCCAAGCTTGCGACACAGGTTCGTCAGCAACGCTCACTCCTCGAACACCCCCGGCCACCAACCGATTACGAAAACACGTCACTATCACGTTGACGGTTCAAGGGGAATATGGCATCTTTAATTTATGGATGCTGGACATGGTATGTCGGATGGTCAGGTTTTAGGGGCTGAGCAGGCACGCACCTGCGTCTACGTGGTCGACGATGACGCTGCCGTCAGGCGCGGCATCGAACGGCTTCTGCGCGCTTCTGGGCACGCCTGCCGCGTATTCGAAAGTGCGAAGGCGTATCTTGCCGCAAAGCTTGAACCGTGTGACGCGGCCTGCCTGGTTTTGGACATTCGCATGCCGGATATGTCGGGAACGGAGCTGCAGACGCGTCTTCAGGGAACGGCGCACGAGGTCCCAATCGTGTTCGTCACCGGACACGGCGACATTCCGACCTGTGTCAAGACGCTGAAAGCCGGAGCCGTGAGTTTTCTGACCAAACCCTTCGATGAAGCCAGTCTGCTGGGTGCGGTGAGGGAGGCGTTGCGCGTCGCGAGGGAAACGTCGGAGCAGCGTGCGAACGGTCTGAGAGCGCGCACCCTTTATGCCACGCTGAGCCTTCGTGAGCAGGACGTTTTCCACTGCGTGGTGCGGGGCCTGCTGAACAAGCAGATTGCAGCCGAGTTGGAGATCGCCGAAAAGACGGTCAAGGTGCATCGCGGCCGGGTAATGGATAAGATGGAGGTCGGCTCTGTCGCCGAGCTGGTGCGGCTGTCGGCTCTGCTGGCTACCGCTTCCGGCGATGAACGGGATAAGCGCCATGTCTGACCGGACTGCGCAGTCCGAATCAGTGGCTTCGCGTTTGGATGAGATCTTTTGGCGCGGTCTTTTTGACATCCATCTTGACCCTTTGGCCTTTATTGGCGCCGACTACCGGATCATCCGCGCGAATTTGGCTCTGGCCTCCGCGTTGGGTTGCACGGCGGAAGAGTTGGAGGGGCGCTTTTGTTATGAGGTGCTGCACGCGGACGCCTATCCGGTTGAAGACTGTCCCCATACGCACCTGCTGGCGGATGGCTGCGCGCATGCCTGCGAAATCCAGCTCGACCGGCTGGGCGGCTGCTTCTGGGTTTCGGTTACGCCTGTTTTCGACGATTCGGGACTGCTGGTCGGATGCCTGCACATTGCGCGGAACGTGACGGCGTACAAGACGCTGGAGTCCGAACTTCGCGCGGCACGCGACGAGGTCGAGGCACGCGCCGAGGCGCGGGCGAGCGAACTCAAGGAGCATCTGCAGTTCGAGCAATTGCTGGTCTCGCTGGCTCTCAATCTCGGCCGGTCCCTTTCGGATGCGGAGCTGACCGCGCTGATCCGGTCGGGAGTCGCCGACATCGGTGCGACGGGCGGTTTCGGTCGCTGCGCCTTCTGGACGGTGAGTGATGGCCATGCGCGAGTGGTCGCGTGTTACGAAGAGCCCTCGCATCTCTTGCCGCCGCAGCCCAAAGAGGCGACAAGGGAGTCCGCGCACTGGTTTTTCGAGGCGTTTGAAGGCTCTGGTATTGCCGAGTCGGCGGATGACGACATCGAGCGGTGCGTGGTGAGCATGCTGCCGCTGTGGGAGGGCGACACCGCGTACGCGCTGGTTGCCGAACGAAGCCGGTCGCACTCGTCCACCCGGATGGCGTTGTCGGCTGAGAGGCTGCGGCTGCTTTGCCATGTGATGGGCGACGCGCTGCGGCGCCAGGCCGGCGTACTGGAGGCGCAACGTCTGCGCGAGGAACTTGCGCGTCTGGATCAGGTGGCGCGTCTGGGGCAGCTGTCCGCTGCTTTGGCGCATGAGCTGAATCAGCCGCTGGCGGCAACCCTGTGCAACGCGCAAGCGGCCGGGCGTCTGCTGAACCAGACCCCGCCAGATGTGGATGAAGTGCGTTCCGCGCTGGAAGATATCGTGGCGAGCGCCCGCCGCGCGGGTGATGTCATGCGGCAGACGCGCGCGCTGTTCAAGGGCGGAGAGCAGGTGACGCAGCCCGTGGACCCGCAGACGCTGGTGGCGGGCGTATTGAAGCTCTTGCGCGACGACATCGCGCTCGCAGGTGCCGACGTCGTCTGGAAAACCGCTCCGCAGGTGCCCCCCGTGCTGGGCGACATCGTGCAGTTGCAGCAAGTCCTCATCAACCTGATCAGGAACGCGTTGGATGCCGTGCGCGCGATGCCCGAGGGGCAGCGCGTGATCACGGTTTCCGCGGAGGCTGACGCGTCCAGTTCGGTCGTGCTGTCCGTCAAAGATACGGGCAAGGGCATTGCGGCCGGCGAAGAGGAGTCGATTTTCATCCCCTTCCGCACCGACAAACCGGAGGGGTTGGGAATGGGGCTTCCGATCTGCCAGCAGATCGTCAAACACCACGGCGGAACAATCCGCGCCCAACGCAGCCCCGAAGGCGGCGCCTGTCTGGTTGTCACCCTGCCGGTCGGCTCGCATGCCGCGGCGTCCTGACCCTCGGAGTGGGCTTTTTGGCGGAGGCGAGTCCCCGAATAATCTTTTTCGGCAGATGCAAGTAGGACTATTCCCCACTTTCAAGTCATGCGTGCTGTGTGCGACATCACGACAGGTTGGAACCTGTCTGAACAAGGGTCAATAAAATGGAAACCAGGTCGTAGTATTATCTGTAACTATTTAACATATAGTATATTGCACAGATCATGCGACACCCGAAAAGAGTATCGCCGCTCACTTGCCACAGGGTCGCTCCCCGAGTCTGATCTCCAAACGGGCTTGTTGCGCTAACTCCTTTAAGTCCTTGGTCTTATAGACGGATGCTCACTTTACCAAGTATAAGACTGCGCATAGAACAAACCATGCATAGCGACGAGCTAGTGATTGTGCTGTCGAGCTTTCTGACGGTTGTTCGTTGAAAGGCTAGCTTTTATGATCAACAAAACCAACGCAGCATCGCGCATGATACGAAGTGCGTTATTGACGGTCGCGCTTCTGGCTCAGGCTGCGTACGGGCAGGCTCCGAGTCTCACGTTTTACGTGCCGTTTCCAGAGGCGGACGCATTCACCGCACTGACGGCGGTCGAGAACGGGGGGTCAGGCGATACGCCAGTGAACCCGATGATCACCTATATCTCCATTGCCGCCATCGCTAACGGGACGATTATCTACTATGACCAGTGGGAAGACGGTTACGAGCAGGATCACAGTTACGCCGCGCCGCTTCAGTCCACCACGCAGATCTGGGGTGACGGCAATCCTGCCAATGGCGCTCCGCCCGGTATCGCCAACGATTTGATCAAAGCGGGTACCGTGATCCTGCTCTATAACCAGGTGACCACGACAAGCCCGCTGACGATCGACTACGACGCCCGTGATAAAATCGTTGCCACTCGGGCCATCTCTGTGACGAGAACGTATTGGGCAACCACCACGAGTACGCTGTTCGCAGGCTGTGTCGAGACCTTCGATACGTCGAAATGGGGAACTGACTACCGCTCGCCGATCGGTCAGAATATTCCGGACAGCGCCGATGCCCAGATGTTCGAGTACACGGCGTTGTCGATACTGGCCCGTGATGACGCCACAAAAATCTGGATCGATGCCAACAATAACGGCACCTACGAGACCACCAACACGCTGAACGAGGGGCAGACCGCCTTTGTCAGCGGGGTCAATGTCGGGGGACGGGTCCTGTCGGACAAACCCGTTCAGGTGATCCTTTTTTCCGGTGATGTCGCCTCTAACTACGAGAGCCGCGACTCCAGCCTGCTTCCCATGAACCTCTGGAGCAGCAATTATTACACGCCGGTCTCGACGCCTGCGGGGAACGGCACGCGCGTGTGGCTTTACAACCCGGGGGCCTCGAGCATCACGGTCAGCAACTCCTACAGGATCGGTACCGGCAGCCTCGTCAACAGCGCCACCAGCGTTGCGGCCGGGTCGTACGCCGCCGTGTTGTTGCCGAACGGCGCCGCCGCGCGCTTCTTCACAACGGGAAGTACGCCTCCCGTCTTCTATGCCTATTCGACAACCGATTCGGATTCGGCCACGACGACCGACAACCAGTCGTGGGACTGGAGCTTTACGCTGATTCCCGAAAGACTGCTGTCGCCGCAGATTCTGGTCGGACTGGGGCTCGGGCGTGACCCGCTCTCCGCGACGAATCCCAGCGAGAACGGCAATCCGGTGTGGGTGACGACCGTCGGCAACCGGACGACGCCGGTCACGGTCTACATCGACTATGACGGCGACAATCTGGGCGCCTACACCGACGCCAATGGTAACAAGTACGACGCCAGCACGAGCCTGATCGAGCTTCAGCAGGCGAAGCTCTACGATCCGGATGGCGATCAGACGGCCATGCTGGTCTACGTGCTCTCCACGAATGTGACCTTGGCCGCGGCGTGGGGGCAGGACACGCTCACGGCGACGGCGGGCGCGCCGGGCCTCGATGTGGGCACCTCGATCCCTCCCGTGGACGTCATCGACGTGTCCAAGGATCTTGCCGTCTTCACGGACGCGAACGGGGACGGACTGCTGGGCCCCAATGACCGAGCCGAGTATATGATCCGGATCGGAAACACCTCCCGCGCGCCGGTACCCGCCGACGTGATTATTAAGGATGTGCTGTCGGCAGGGGTCAGTTATGTGGCCAGCAGCACGGCCTATCGCACCAGCACGAACGGGTCTTGGACAGCCGTTGCGGACAATGGCAGCGGAACGCCTTTCCCGCTCGACGGTGCCGGTTATCGCATCTATGCCGCGATCCCGGTCAACGGCGAGTTCGACGTCCGCTTTTTCGTTGACGTAGCCTCTTTCTCGAATCTCGTCGCGGGTCAGGTTTCGATCATCAACACAGGGCAGGTCGAGGCGGTGGTGTTCGACCGCAAGGTCACCTTCCGCAACGAGGTTGACCTGCACGGCAGCCTGGGCGACCGCTTATGGAATGACGCGGACGGCGACGGCATTCAGGACGCGGGCGAGGCGGGGCTCAACGGCGTGGTCGTCTACCTCGACGCCAACACCAACGGCGTGCGCGACGCGGGCGAGCCGTACGACACGACCACTGGAAACGGCGAGTATCTGCTGACAGGCGTCTTCCTCGTGGCAGGCACGCACCTCGTGCGCGTCGACCCGTCGACGCTGCCCCGTACGGACTACATTCGGACATATGATCTCGATGGCACCGGTTCGCCGAATGCGGCGAGCGTGGTGTTGGCTGGCGGGCAGGCCCGTGCCGACGTTGATTTCGGCTACCAGGCTCCGGCGCGCCTGGGTGATTTCGTCTGGCTGGACACCAACGGCAACGGCCAGCAGGACGGCGGCGAAACAGGGCTCTCCAATGTGGTGGTGCGGCTGTACAGCACAAATAACGTGGTCTTGGCGACCGTGACCAGCACGGCGGCGGGTGCCTATGTATTCACAAACCTGTCGGCAGGCTCCTACTTTGTCGGGTTTACGCCCCCGTCCGGCTACCTCTTCACCACCTCGAACGTCGGCAGTGACGCCAGCGACAGCGATCCGCTCAGCCGCACGAACCGAACGGCGTCCATCACGCTGACTGGCGGTCAGACCAATCTGACTGCCGACGCCGGCTTCTACTTGCCCGCCTCGCTCTCGGGCTTCGTTCGTGTGGATCTGAACGGCAACGGCATCGCCGAAGCGGGCGACACCAACGGCATCGCCAATGTGACGGTTCAAGTGTTGAACGCAAATTCGAACGTGGTGGCGACGACAACGACGGCGGCCAACGGCTCTTTCAGCTTCACAAACCTCGCACCCGGCACCTACACGGTGCGCGAAATAGACCTCGTCGGCTGGTACAGCACGACGGACGTCGCCGCGCCGAACGACAACCGGATACCCGTGACGCTGACCAGCGGGCAGTCCTCGTCCGGCCATATCTTCCATGACACGCAGCGCGCGGCCCTCGGAAACTTTGTCTGGCTCGACGCGAACGGCAACGGCCAGCAGGACGGCGGCGAACTCGGGCTTTCCAACATCGTGGCGCGCCTGTATGACACGAACAGCGTGATTCTCGCGACCGTCACCAGCACCGTGGCGGGCGCGTATGCCTTCACGAACCTGACGGCAGGCACCTACACGGTCGGGTTCACCCCGCCGCCCAACTATCTCTTCACGACCTCGAACGTGGGCAGCGACGCCAGCGACAGCGACCCGCTCGCCGGCACGAACCGCACGGCGGCGGTGACGCTCGCCAGCGGCCAGACCGACAGCACGGTCGACGCCGGGTTCTATCCGGCGGCTTCGCTCTCGGGTTACGTGCGCGCAGACCTGAACGGCAACGGCACGGCCGAAGCGAACGACACCAACGGGATCGCCGGGGTGACGGTCCAGCTCCTGAACGCGGCGTCGAACGTGGTGGCAACGACCACCACGGCGGCGGATGGCTCGTACGGCTTCGCCAACCTGAGGCCCGGCGCCTACACGGTGCGCGAGACCGACCTCGGCGGCTGGTATAGCACGGCGGACGTCTCCGCCCCGAACGACAACCTGATCCCCGTGACGCTTGCGGTCGGGCAGTCCTCGGCAGGCAACCATTTCTATGACGCGCTGCGTGCGGCCATTGGCAACTTCGTCTGGCTCGACGCGAACGGCAACGGCCAGCAGGACGGCGGCGAACTCGGACTGTCCAATGTGGTCGTCCGCCTTTATAGCACGAACAGCGTCGTCCTTGCGACCGTCACCAGCGCCGTGTCGGGCGCGTATGCCTTCACGAACCTGATGGCGGGCACCTATACGGTCGGCTTCTCGCCTCCCGCGGGCTACCTCTTTACGACGTCGAATGTCGGCAGCGACGCCAGCGACAGCGACCCGCTCGCGGGGACGAACCGCACGTCGGCCGTGACGCTCGCCAGCGGCCAGACCGACAACACGGTTGACGCGGGCTTTTACCTTGGCGCGTCGATCTCCGGTATTGTGCGCGTGGATCTGAACGGCAACGGCGTAGCCGAGGCGGCCGACACCAACGGCATTGCCGGAGCGACCGTCCAGCTCTTGAATGCGGCTTCGAACGTGGTGGCGACAACGACGACGGCGTCGGACGGCGCATACAGCTTCACGGGTCTCCTTCCGGGCGTATATATGGTACGTGAGTCCGATCTGACCGGTTGGTACAGCACGACCGATAGCTCAGCGCCGAACGACAATCTGATCCCGGTGACGCTGGCGATCGGACAGACCTCGGCCGGAAACATCTTCCACGACACGCAGCGCGTGGCCATCGGCGACTTCGTCTGGGCCGACGCCAACGGTAACGGGCAGCAGGACGGCGGCGAGCCGGGATTGGCGAATGCGGTGGTGCGCCTGTATGACGCCAACAGTGCGCTTCTGGCGACGGTAACCAGCGCGGTTTCTGGCGCCTACGCGTTCACGAACCTGGCGGCGGGCACCTATACGGTCGGTTTCACGCCTCCCGCGAGCTATCGCTTCACGACCTCGAACGTGGGCAGCGACGCCACGGACAGCGACCCGCTCACCGGAACCAACCGTACGTCTGCGGTGACGCTCGCCAGCGGCCAGACCGACAGCACGCTCGACGCGGGTTTCTACCTGCCTGCGTCGCTCTCCGGTTTCGTGCGCGTGGATCTGAACGGCAACGGCGTCGCCGAGGCGGGCGACACCAACGGCATCGCCGGGGTGACGGTGCAGCTTCTGGACGCCGCTTTAAACGTGGTGGCGATGTCCACCACTGCGGCGGGCGGCTCGTACAGCTTCACGGGCCTGTTCCCCGGCGCTTACACCGTACGCGAAATGGACCTCGGCGGCTGGTACAGCACGACAGACTTCTCAGCACCGAACGACAACCTGATCCCGGTGACGCTGGCCAGCGGGCAGGCTTCGGCCGGCAACACCTTCCACGACACGCAGCGCGCGGCCATCGGCAATTTTGTCTGGCTCGACGTGAACGGCAACGGCCAGCAAGACGGCGGCGAACTCGGGCTCTCTAACGTCGTCGTGAGCCTGTATGCCACCAACGGCGTGATTCTGGCGACGGCGACCAGCACCGTGGCCGGCGCGTACGCGTTCACCGGCCTGGAGGCGGGTACCTACACGGTCGGGTTCGCGCCACCGACAAGTTATCTCTTCACCACCTCGAACGTGGGCGGCGACGCGAGCGACAGCGACCCGCTCGCGGGCACCAACCGCACGGCGGCGGTGACGCTCGCCAGCGGCCAGACCGACAACTCGGCCGACGCCGGCTTCATCCCCGCCGCTTCGCTCGCCGGCCTTGTGCGTATCGACGTGAATGGCAACGGCAGTGTTGAAGGTGGCGACACCAACGGACTCGCCAACGTGACGGTGCAACTGTTGAACGCCTCTTCCAATGTCGTCGCGACAACAACGACGGCTGCGGACGGCTCCTATCGTTTCGCGAATCTCTATCCTGGCGCTTACACGGTGCGCGAAACCGACCTTTCCGGCTGGTACAGCACCACCGATATCGTCGCTCCGAACGACAATCTGATTCCCTTGACGCTGGCGATCGGGCAGGCCTCGGCGGGCAACAACTTCTACGACACGCAGCGCGCGGCCCTCGGTGACTATGTCTGGGTGGACTCGAACGGCAACGGCCAGCAGGACGGCGGCGAGCCGGGCCTGTCCGGCGTGGTCGTGCGCCTCTACGGCACCAACACGGTCGTGCTGGCGACCGCGACGAGTACGGTGTCGGGCGCCTACGCGTTCACGAACCTGGCGGCGGGCGCCTACGCGCTCGGCTTCACGCCTCCGGCGGGCTACCTCTTTACAGCTCCGAACGTGGGCAGCGACGCCACAGACAGCGACCCTCTGGCGGGCACGAACCGTACGGCGTCCGTGACACTGGCCAGCGGCCAGACCGACAACTCAGCCGACGCCGGCTTCTACCTGCCGGCCTCCCTGTCAGGCTCGGTGAGGGTGGATGCGGACGGTAACGGCGTTGTCGACGCCGAGGACACGCTGGGCCTTGCGAACGTCACGGTCCGGCTGCTCGACGCCGCGTTGAATGTCGTGGCCACGACCGCGACCTCGGGCACGGGCGCCTATTCGTTCTCGAACCTGACCCCCGGCAGCTACACGGTGGCGCAGACCCTGCCGTCCGGTTATACGAACACGGTCGATGTCGCGGCGCCCAATGACCTGCTGATCCCGCGCGCGTTGATCAGCGGACAGAACTCAACCGGGAACGACTTCTACGATACGCTTTCCTTGGCCGGGCTGCGGAACAAGGTGCTCTATCTGAGCGACCCCGGTCAAGCTCTGGACCGCATCGATCCGGTGGCTGCGGTCGATAACACGACGGCGCAAAGCATCCTGCTCTCGAACAGTGTCAGCAGCGGCTACGCGACGATCGGCGTGGCCAACGTGACGACCGGCGTGACGACCGACGTGACGAGCCTGACGCCCATTACCTGTGTGGTGCGGCACACCGTCCCTGCGGCCGGCGCTGACCGCCTGCTGATTGTCGGCGTTTCGGTCAACATGTCCGCAGCGGGCGGTACGGACGGACGGATCACGGGTGTCACCTACGGCTCGACGAATCTGGTCGGTATCGGCGGCGTCACGAATGACGACCAAGTCGTGTCGATGTACGCGTTGCTCAACCCGCCTGTCGGCACGACTAACGTGGTCGTGACCTATGCCACGGCGCCCAATCAGTATTCGGTCGTCGGTGTGGCGTCCCTCACCAATGTCAATCAGACCACGCCCTACGGCGCATTCTATTCAAGCGGGGGGGCCACCGGCAACCCGACGCTGACGCTGACCTCCGCAGCCGGCGAACTCGTGTTCGATACGGTCTCGCTGCAATCATCGGTCTTGTCTGGCGTGGGTGCCGGGCAGACGCGGCGCTGGACGCGGCAGTCGCCCGATAACGGCGGCACGGCTAACGGCGGCGGCAGCACCAAGGCGGGCGCGGCCAACGTCACCATGACGTGGACCTCTACGGGCGGCACCACCCCGTGGGCGCTGGGGGCGGTTTCGCTGAAGCCCGCGCCTCTGACCGGCGTCGGCAACTCGACGACCTTCACGCAGACACCCGCCTTCGCGTCCCCCTTCGTCGTGCCAGCCGGAGCGCTGATCCGGCTCACGAACTACGTCGCGGTGGTTTCCGGCTCGATGCCGACCAACCCGGCCATTGTGGCCACCTTGTCGTACGGCGGCAGCCCCTTCCTGACCTTCTCCAACCCGGTTTACCGGGCCGCCTCCAGCTCCCTCGCCTGGCGCGCTGTCGTGCCCGCCACCGTGACCGTTCCGGCTGGGCAGACGCTGGCGCTGACCGTGGTTTCCGCTCAGACCGGCACCACGTTCCGTGTCAATTTTGACAGCGCGGCCTTCCCGTCGAAGATCGTGCTGCCGACGACCACGGTGATTGACGTGCCGAGTCTAAGCGTCTATGACGCACCTTACGTGGGCGGCTCTGCGGTCACGAACTCGACAGCCGCCGCACTGCGCTACGTGCGCGTCACGGTCACCGACCCGTTCGGCGCCTATGACGTGAGCAGCACGGATCTCGCGATCGACGGGCCAGGCACGGGCAGCGACGTCAGTGTCACGCTGAACAACGCCCACGTCGTGGCGAGCAACGCGGTCTCAAAAACTTACGAGTATCCGTGGCAAACGACCACGACGCTCGGTGCCTACACGCTGACGGCAACGGGCCACGAAGGTTCCGAAGGCATCACCGCCACGGCCGCGACGTTCCACACGCTCACGCCCCAGGTGGCGGCCGTCGGCGACTTTGTCTGGGTGGATGCGAACGGTAACGGTCAGCAGGACGGCGGAGAGCCGGGCCTGTCGAACGCGGTGATCCGCCTGTACGACTCGAACAGTGTGGTGATCGCGACGACGACCAGCACCGTCTCGGGAGCGTATTTCTTCACCGGCATGCCCGTTGGCTCCTACTCGGTCGGCTTCACTCCGCCCCTCGGTTACCTCTTCACCACGTCGAACGTGGGCAACGACGCCACAGACAACGACCCGCTCGTCGGCACGAACCGTACGGCGGAGGTGGCTCTGATCGGCAGTCAGACAAACCTGACAATCGACGCTGGCTTTTATCTGCCCGCGTCGCTCGCCGGGTTCGTACGTGATGATGACAACGGCAACGGCGTGGCAGAAGCGGCCGACACCAACGGCATCGCCGGGGTGACAATACAACTGCTGAACAGCGCGTCGAACGTGGTGGCCACGACCACGACTGCGGCGGACGGTTCATACAGTTTCTCCGGCCTGTTCCCCGGTGCCTACATCGTACGCGAGATCGACCTCGGCAGTTGGCACAGCACAGCGGACATCTCGGCACCCAACGACAACTTGATACCGGTGTCGCTGACGAGCGGGCAAGTCTCGTCCGGAAACAACTTCCTGGACTCGAAGCAGGCCGCCATCGGCGATTTCGTGTGGCTCGACGCGAACGGCAATGGACAGCAGGATGGCGTTGAGCCCGGCTTGTCAAACGTGGTGGTACGCCTGTACAACACAAACAGCGTGGTTTGGGCGACTGTGACCAGCACCGTGTCGGGCGCGTACGCGTTCACGGGCCTGTCGGCGGGCCATTACACGATCGGCTTCACGCCTCCGGCGGGTTACCTCTTCACGACCTCGAACGTGGGCAGCGACGCCAGCGACAGCGACCCGCTCGCGGGCACCAACCGCACGGCGGTGGTGACCGTCGGTAGCGGCGACAACGACAACACGGTCGATGCGGGCTTCATCCCCGGTGCGTCGCTCTCGGGCTTCGTGCGCGTGGACGTGAACGGCAACGGCGTGGCCGAGACGGGCGATACCAACGGCATTGTCGGAGTCACGGTGCAACTGCTGAACGCCGCGTCGAGCGTCATCGCCACGGCGACGACCGCGGCGGACGGCTCCTATGTTTTCTCCAACCTCTACCCGGGCGTCTACACGGTGCGCGAGCTTGACCTCGGCGGCTGGTACAGCACCACCGACAGCGCCGGCGCGAACGACAACCTGATACCTGTGGCACTGGCGCTCGGGCAGGCCTCGACCGGAAACACCTTCCACGACACGCAGCGCGCTGCTCTGGGCGACTACGCGTGGGTGGATACGAACGGTAACGGCCAGCAGGACGGCGGCGAGCCGGGCCTCGCCAATGTGGTCGTGCGACTGTACACGACCAACGATATTGTGTTGGCGACCGCGACCAGCACGGTGTCGGGTGCCTATGCCTTCACGAACCTGGCGGCAGGCAGCTACACGGTTGGCTTCACGCCTCCGGCGGGCTTCTTCTTGACTTCGGCGAACATGGGCTCTGACGCCGGCGACAGCGACCCGCTCGCAGGCACGAACCGCACGGCAACGGTGACGCTGACCAGCGGCCAGACCGACAGCACGGTCGACGTCGGGTTCTATCAGCCAGCGGCAATCGGCGACTTCGTCTGGGCAGACGCCAATGGCAACGGCCAGCAGGATGGCGGCGAGACCGGCGTCGGCGGCGTGACCGTGACGCTCTTCCGCCCGGGCTACGGGCCGGACGGCCTGCCCGGTACCGCGGATGACGCCGACTCGGTGGCGACGACCACCAGCGGCGCCGGCGGCGCCTACAGCTTCACGAACCTGCAGCCCGGAACGTACCAGGCCGGATTCGGAACGGCAGCCGGCTATTACCGGACGGCGGCTGATCAGGGCAGCGACGCGACAGACAGCGACGCGAATGTGGGCACCGGCCTGACCGCCGCCTTCGCCGTGACCTCCGGGCAGACGGTCGCGACGATCGACGCCGGCTATCAGGCGGTGACGGTCGGTGACTTTGTCTGGACCGATGCGAACGCCAACGGCGTGCAGGAGGCGGGCGAGCCGGGCCTTGCCGGCGTTCAGGTACAGGTCTATACGGCGGCGGGCGATCCCTACCAGCTCCGCACGGCCCTCGGCACCATCGCCGACGACTTCGACCCGTCCGGCGGTTTGACCGGCAGCGACGGCTCGCTCGCTTGGGCGACCGACTGGACAGCCGCGAACGGGGCCACGGTGGTCGTGAACACCGGCACCGACTACGAGATCCGGATTGCCGACGCCGCCAACAGCACGCTGACGCGCAGCTTCACGGCACCGGCCGGAACCGACCGGTTGACGATCAGCTTCGACTACCGCTCCGGTGCGGGCAACGACACGGTGGCGGCGCAGTGGTCGGACAACGGAACAAGCTGGACGACTCTGGCGAGTTATAATACGAGCAGCGGTGGCACCGGTTCCACGAATTTCACCGTGTCGACCACGGCCGGCACGCGCTACGTACGCTTCACAAAGACCGCGCGAGGTAATTTAGGCGGCGGCAGCGAGTTCATGTACTTTGACAACGTCAGTATCCTCGCCGAGAGCGCGCTGACCGCCGTGACGGCCACGACCGACGCTTATGGCTATTTCTTCTTGGACGCAACAGCCGGACTGGTCAGCGGCACGAACTACCAGTTGCGCGTGGCCACCAACCAGACGTCCTTGGCCGGGCTGGCGCTGACGGGTCAGAATCTGGGCGGCAATGACGCCATGGATTCTGACGCGACCTTGGCCACTGCCAGCGGTTTTTCCACGCTCGCCTTCACGGCACCCGCCGCGGGCGGCAGCGACCAGACGCTGGACTTCGGTTTCAAGGGCACGGCCTCCGTGGGCAACTTCGTCTGGAACGACGCGAACGGCAACGGCCAGCAGGACGCCGGCGCGGAGACCAACGGGCTGGCCGGCGTGACGGTGCGGCTCTACGACACCACCGGGGCCGTGATCGGACTGGTGACCAGTTCCGTGTCCGGTGCCTACGCCTTCACGGATCTGATGGCGGGCAGCTACACAGTCGGGTTCGCGGCCCCGGCGGGCTACCTCTTTACGACCTCGAACGTCGGCTCCGACGCAACGGACAGCGACCCGCTCACGGGCACCAACCGCACGGCAACCGTCACGCTAAGCAGCGGCCAAACCGACACCACGGTCGACGCCGGCTTCTACGCCACCGCGTCCATAGCGGGTTTCGTGCGCGTGGATCAGAATGGCAACGGCGTCGCCGAGGCGGGCGACACGAACGGTATCGCTTCTGTGACCGTCCAGCTTCTCGACGCGGCCTCGAACGTGGTCGCCACGGCCGACACGGCGGCGGACGGCTCGTACAGCTTTACCGGCCTTCGCCCCGGAGCCTACGCGGTCCGAGAGACCGACCTCTCCGGCTGGTACAGCACAACGGATAGTATGGGGGCCAACGACAACCGGATACCCGTGACGCTGTCCATCGGCCAGAACTCGTCGGGCAACAACTTCCATGACACGCGGTTCGCGGCGCTCGGTAACTTCGTGTGGCTCGACGCCGACGGCAATGGCCAGCAGGACTCCGGCGCGGAGACCAACGGGCTCTCCGGCGTGGTTGTGCGTCTCTACGACATCAACGGTGCGGTCGTCGGCACGGCGACCAGCACGGTGGCGGGCGCCTACGCCTTCACGAACCTCGCGGCGGGCAGCTACACGGTCGGGTTCGCGGCCCCGGCAGGCTACCTTTTCACCACCTCGAACGTCGGCTCCGCAGCCACGGACAGCAACCCGCTCACGGGCACAAACCGCACGGCGGCCGTGACGCTGAGCAGCGGTCAGACTGACACCACGGTCGACGCCGGGTTCTACGCCGCCGCGTCCGTCACCGGCTTTGTGCGCGTGGACCTGAACGGCAACGGCGTCGCCGAGGAGGACGACACCGACGGCATCGCCAGCGTGACCGTCCGGCTCCTCGACGCGGCCTCGAACGTGGTCGCCACGGCCGTCACGGCGGCGGACGGCTCGTACAGCTTTACGAATCTTCGTCCCGGCGCCTACACGGTGCGCGAGACCGACCTCGGCGGCTGGTACAGCACGACGGACGTGTCCGCCCCGAACGACAACCTGATCCCCGTCGCGCTGTCCATCGGCCAGAACGCGGCAGGCAACAACTTCCATGACACGCGGCGCGCGGCGCTCGGCGACTTCGTGTGGATCGACGCCGACGGCAACGGCCAGCAGGACGGCGGCGAGGCCGGGCTCTCCGGCGTGGTCGTGAGCCTCTACGACGCCAACGGCGCGGTGGCCGGAACGGCGACCAGCACGGTGTCGGGCGCGTACGCCTTCACGAACCTCGCGGCGGGCAGCTACACGGTCGGGTTCGCGGCCCCGGCGGGCTACCTCTTCACAGGTTCGAACATCGGCTCCTCCGATACGGACAGCGATCCGCTCGAGGGTACCAACCGCACGGCGGCCGTCACGCTGGCCAGCGGCCAGACCGACAGCACGGTCGACGCAGGCTTCTACGCCGCAGCCTCCGTCTCGGGCTTTGTGCGCGTGGATCTGAACGGCAACGGCGCGGTTGAGGCGGGCGACACCAACGGCATCGCCGGCGTGACCGTCCGGCTTCTCGACGCGGCCTCGAGTGTGGTCGCCGCGGCCGCCACGGCGGCGGACGGCTCGTACGGCTTCACCGGCTTGCGTCCGGGCGACTACACGGTCAGCGCGACCGACCTCGTCGGCTGGTACAGCACGACCGACGTGTCCGCCCCGAACGACAACCTGATCCCCATCGCGCTGTCCATCGGCCAGAACTCGTCAGGCAACACCTTCCACGACACGCGGCGCGCGGCGCTCGGCGACTTCGTGTGGCTCGACGCCGACGGCGACGGCCAGCAGGACGGCGGCGAGGCCGGGCTCTCCGGCGTGGTCGTGAGCCTCTACGACGCCAACGGCGCGGTGGCCGGAACGGCGACCAGCACGGTGTCGGGCGCGTACGCCTTCACGAACCTCGCGGCGGGCAGCTACACGGTCGGGTTCGCGACCCCGGCGGGCTACCTGTTCACGACCTCGAACGTCGGCAATGACGCCACGGACAGCGACCCGCTCGCGGGCACCAACCGCACGGCCGCCGTCACACTGAGCAGCGGCCAGACCGACACCACGGTCGACGCAGGGTTCTATGCCGCCGCGTCCGTCACCGGCTTCGTGCGCGTGGACCTGAACGGCAACGGCGTCGCCGAGGCGGGCGACACCAACGGTATCGCCGGCGTGACGGTTCAGCTCCTTGACGCGGCCTCGAACGTCCTGGCCACCGCCGCCACGGCAGCGGACGGCGCGTACTCTTTCACGAACCTGCACCCCGGCTCCTACACAGTGCGCGAAACCGACCTCGGCGGCTGGTACAGCACGACCGATATCGTTGGGGCCAACGACAACCTGATCCCCGTGACGCTGTCCATCGGCCAGACCTCGGGGGGCAACACCTTCCATGACACGCGGCGCGCGGCGCTCGGCGACTTCGTCTGGATCGACGCCGACGGCGACGGGCAGCAGGACGGCGGCGAGGCCGGGCTCGCCGGCGTGGTGGTGTACCTGTACGACACCAACCGCGTGGTGGCCGGTGTCGCGACCAGCACGGTGTCCGGCGCGTACGCCTTCACGAACCTCGAGGCGGGCTCCTACACGGTCGGGTTCGCGGCCCCGGCGGGCTACCTCTTCACGACCTCGAACGTCGGTAATGACGCGGCGGACAGCGACCCGCTCGCGGGCACCAACCGCACCGCCGCCGTCACACTGAGCAGCGGCCAGACCGATACCACGGTCGACGCCGGCTTCTACGCCGCCGCGTCCATATCGGGCTTCGTGCGCGTGGACGTGAACGGCAACGGAACGGTTGAGGCGGGCGACACCAACGGCATCGCCGGCGTGACCGTCAGGCTTCTCGACGCAGTCTCGAACGTGGTCGCCACGGCCGTCACGGCGGCGGACGGCTCGTACAGCTTCACGAATCTGCGCCCCGGCTCCTACACGGTGCGCGAGACCGACCTCGGCGGCTGGTACAGCACGACCGATATCGTTGGGGCCAACGATAACCTGATCCCCGTGGCGCTGTCCATCGGCCAGACCTCGGCGGGCAACACCTTCCATGACACGCGGCGTGCGGCGCTCGGCGACTTCGTGTGGCTCGACGCCGACGGCGACGGCCAGCAGGACGGCGGCGAGGCCGGGCTCTCCGGAGTGGTCGTGAGCCTCTACGACGCCAACGGCGCGGTGGTGGGCGTTGCGACCAGCACGGTGGCGGGCGTGTACGCCTTCACGAACCTAGCGGCAGGCAGCTACACGGTCGGGTTCTCGGCCCCGGCGGGCTACCTCTTCACGACCTCGAATGTCGGCTCCGCCGCCACGGACAGCGACCCGCTCGCGGGCACCAACCGCACGGCTGCCGTCACGCTGAGCAGCGGCCAGACCGACAGCACGGTCGACGCAGGGTTCTACGCCGCCGCGTCCGTCTCGGGCTTCGTGCGCGTGGACCTGAACGGCAACGGCGCGGTTGAGGCGGGCGACACCAACGGCATCGCCGGCGTGACCGTCCGGCTCCTCGACGCGGCCTCGAATGTGGTCGCCACGGCCGTCACGGCGGCGGACGGCTCGTACGGCTTCACGAATCTGCGCCCCGGCTCCTACACGGTGCGCGAGACCGACCTCGGCGGCTGGTACAGCACGACCGATATCGTTGGGGCCAACGACAACCTGATCCCCGTGACGCTGTCCATCGGCCAGACCTCGGCGGGCAACACCTTCCACGACACGCGGCGCGCGGCGCTCGGAGACTTCGTGTGGTTCGACGCCGACGGCGACGGCCAGCAGGACGGCGGCGAGGCCGGGCTCGCCGGCGTGGTCGTGAGCCTCTACGACGCCAACGACACGGTGGTGGGCGTTGCGACCAGCACGGAGGAGGGCGCCTACGCCTTCACGAACCTCGCGGCGGGCAGCTACACGGTCGGCTTCGCGGCGCCTGCGGGCCTCATCTTCACGATCTCGAAATTCGGCTCCGCCGCCACGGACAGCGACCCGTTCGCGGACACCAACCGCACGGCGGCCGTCACGCTGGCCAGCGGCCAGACCGACACCACGGTCGACGCAGGGTTCTACGCCGCCGCGTCAGTCTCCGGCTTCGTGCGGGTGGACCTGAACGGCAACGGCGTCGCCGAAGAGGACGACACCGGCGGCATCGCAGGCGTGACCGTCCAGCTTCTCG
Source organism: uncultured Lentisphaeraceae bacterium (assembly GCA_964390795.1). GTDB lineage: Bacteria > Verrucomicrobiota > Kiritimatiellia > RFP12 > UBA1067 > CAYMLQ01. The sequence goes on along the minus strand of CAYMLQ010000048.1, from coordinate 4,984 downwards.
GTGCGGACTCTGGTGTCTTGGCTACCACAACCACAGCGGCCGATGGTTCGTACGGCTTTACCGGCCTGCGGCCGGGCGCCTACACGGTGCGCGAGACCGACCTTGGCGGCTGGTACAGTACGATGGATGTGTCCGCCCCGAATGACAACCTGATCCCTGTGACGCTGTCCATCGGTCAGACCTCTGCGGACAACAATTTCCATGATACGCGGCGCGCGGCGCTCGGTGACTTTGTGTGGCTCGACGCCGATGGCAACGGCCAGCAGGACGGCGGCGAAACCGGGCTTGTCGGCGTGGTGGTGAGCCTCTACGACGCCAACGGCGCGGTAGCAGGCATGGCGACCAGCACGGTGGCGGGCGCCTACGCCTTCACGAACCTTGCGGCAGGCAGCTACACGGTCGGGTTCGCGGTTCCGGCGGGCTTCATCTTTACGCTATCGAGCATTGGGTCCGCCGCCACGGACAGCGACCCGCTCGCGGGTACCAACCGCACGGCGGCAGTCACGCTGGCCAGCGGTCAGACCGACACTACGGTTGACGCCGGCTTCTACGCCGCCGCGTCCGTCTCGGGCTTCGTGCGGGTGGACCTGAACGGCAACGGTGCGGTTGAGGCGGGCGACACCAACGGCATCGCAGGGGTGACCGTCCAGCTCCTCGACGCGGACTCGAACGTGCTGGCGACCACAACCACAGCGGCCGACGGTTCGTACGGCTTCACCGATCTGCGGCCGGGCGCCTACACGGTGCGCGAGACCGACCTAGGGGGCTGGTACAGCACGGCTGACGTCTCGGCCCCGAACGACAACCTGGTGTCCGTGACGCTGTCCATCGGCCAGACCTCCACGGAGAACAACTTCCACGACACGCAGCTCGCGGCCTTCGGCGACCGCGTGTGGAACGACCTTGACGGAGACGGGGCACAGGACGCGTTCGAGCCGGGTATCGCCAACGTGCGGGTCTACGCCGATAGCGACGGCAGCGGCACCTGCGATGCCGGCGAGCCGTCCGCCACAACGGCCGCAGACGGCAGCTACCTCATCGGCGAACTGGCGACCGGATCCTACACGGCGCGTGTGGACTCGGCCACCCTGCCGGCCGGCATGCTTCAGACGTACGATCTGAACGGCGCGCTCGATCATCAGGCCGCAGCGGCCCTGACGTCCGGGCAGACGCGAGCCGACGTCGACTTCGGCTACCGCGCGATAGCGGTTTACACGATCAGCGGTCAGGTTCGCGACGATTACGACCAGAGCGGCAACCTGAACAAGCCGGACAAGCCGGTGGGCGGCGTAAAGGTGACACTCTTCTCCGATCCGAACGGCGACGGCGATCCGTCGGACGGCATGGTTGTCACCAAAGGCAGGACCGACGCGGACGGTCGTTATACCTTCACTAACGTGCCGAGCGGCGCCTACGTCGTGGTCGAGACCGACCCCACGCATTCGTACAGCACGGGCGACAGGGTAGGGGACAACGACAACCGCATCCCTGTCGTGATCGTTGACGCCGACAGCGTCGAGAACGACTTCCTCGACGCGGTTGATCCGGCCGGTTACTTCTATGACGTGGCTGATGGGCGCATCGTGCCTGGCGGCAGGATCGAGGTGAGCGGCGCCGGTGCGCTCGTGCTCATGGACGGCAGCAGCGGCCAGTACATGTTTATTTCCACGAACCCCTCGCCGTCCACCTTCACGATCACGGTGACGCCTCCGCCCGGCTACATCATCGACCCGACGCGCCCGGCCCTGCCAGGTGCCTTCGACCCGACGGGCGGGCCTGACCCGACGGTACTGGGAAGCTACGAGAACGAGGGGCATCCCGGTTACCTGGCCGACTTTAGCGCGGCCTCGAACACCTACTATTACTCGTTCACCCTTGAGCCAGGCGACCCGCCGGTGATCAACAGCAACTTCCCGCTGACACCGGTGGTCATCGAAATCGCCGGCACGGTCTTCCATGACGCGAACCGCCTGTCGGACGGACTTGTCAACGGTTCCGGCACCAACGCGGCCGGCCTGTTCGCCAACCTCGTCGATCCGGCGACGCACGGGGTTCTCGCCGGCGTCGCGGTGGCCGAGGACGGCGCCTACCGTTTCGGCGAGGCCGACGGCGTTGTGACAAACACCGCGTATGAAGTCATCCTGACGCGGACTCCGCAGACGGTTGGCGAGACCTTGACGTCTGCCACGCTGCCCGCGGCCTGGGTCAGCACAGGCGAGCATGTGGGCGCCGGAGCCGGCAGCGACGGCACGGTCGACGGCAGGTTGCTGGCCTCCACCACGGCGGACGGTGTCCGGGAGGTCAACTTCGGTCTTGACAGGGTGCCGGATATCACGCCGGTGATCACGGCGGTACCGAATGTGATGCATGCCGTCCAGAATTTCTTCATCACGGTACGTGCAACAGAACTGAATCTGGTGGACACGTTCGGACTGATCACGATCCGAATCCCCAAGGATATCCGGTGGGTGTTCGACGGACCGTACGATCCGTCCTTGACTGTGCTGGGAAGTACGGCGCTGAACAACGCCGTCTGGGAGCATTCGGAGGATTCTACCCATCACATCTTCAAGAGTACGGAAGTGATCCCCGCTGGCGGGTACTCGTATTTCGGCTTCAGGGCGGTCTGGGACGCCGGCCAGACACGGGGCAGATATACGATCACCTCGCAGATCGACTCTTGGAGCGGCGGCGAGGACCGCATCGACAACAATGTGGATGCCGAAAGACTGGACTATTTCATCAATTGATTCCCCCCCTGAGACACACCTAGACATGAATAAGACACGTTTAACCTGTTGCTGCGCCCTCCTGGTGGCCCTGGCCGCCAGAGCCGAAAGCTGGAATCCCTATGTGAACCAGGCGATCGTCACTCCGGCACCGCTGATGCCCGTGGAGTTCAACGGCACCGGCACGCTGTCATTCAACGTGGGCAACACGGGAAGTGATGAATTGCCCCTTGTAGCGAATCAGGAAATAACCTTGGTCATCACCCTGTCCGATGGCATCCCCAATCATGCGGATCCGATGTCGGCCCTGGGAGGAACCTGGCTGGAAAAGTTCGATTGGACGTATGAGGAGGCTATCACGACCTACCGGGGCGTACAGAATCAGGCCCTGCCCGGTTCGGTCTCCGGCATCCCGAGCCTCGGCACGATCACCATCCAATACAAGGTAACGAGGAACACCCCCGCGGGTGATCCGTCGAACGGGTTCAATGTGAACCTGCAGCCCCCGCCCTACAGCAACGGGTTCAACGCCACCGGTGACGATGTCGCGACTTCGTACACCTATGTCCGGGCGACGGATTTCGGCGACGCTCCCGCTAGTTATGGATCTGCCGGCGCGGAGATTAACCTGTTCACGGACGTGGACGGCTTCTACCTGAACTATGTGTTCCTGGGCGCTTCCGTGGATCACGAGGCGGCGGACCAGCCGTCGGCTGCGGCCAGCGGGGACGACGGCAGCGGGTCGGATGACGAGGACGGCGTCAGTTTCCCCACGCTTACGGCCGGAACCACGGTCACCGTGCCCGTTGCCTTGACCGTCAGGGACAGCGAGTCCAGCTATGGCGGACGCCTTAACGCGTGGGTCGACTGGAACGGCGACGGCGATTTCGGCGATGCCGGCGAGAAGATCGCCAGCAACATATCGATTACCGAATCAGAGACGCGTAACCTATCCGTCTCGGTACCGGCCAACGCCATCACCACCGGCCCGACCTTCGCGCGCTTCCGGTTCGGGCAAAACATTGCCGCTTCTGGAAACGCAACCTATGGCGAGGTCGAGGACTACCAGATCACCATCCAGGCCCGGCGCGTCGTGATCGGCGACCGCGTGTGGGAGGATATGAACGGTAACGGCGCGCAGGATGCGGGTGAGCCCGGGCTGACGAACGCTACGGTGCGCCTGCTGGACGCCGCCAGCAATGTGGTGGCGACCGCCGTCACGTCCGCGGCCGGCACCTATCTCTTCACAAACCTGCCGCCCGCCACGTATCAGGTCGAATTCGTCGCACCCGCGCAGTATGTCTTCACGGCGCGCGACTCGGCGGCGACCAATGACCTGGCCGACAGCGACGCCGACCCGGCAACTGGGCGCACGGCGCCGGTGAACGTCTCGGCCGGGACGACCAACCTCACGCTGGACGCGGGCCTTTACGTGCCGGCGGTGCTTCACGGATATGTGTTCCGGGATGCGAATGCGGATCTTCTCCGCAGTCCGGGCGATTCGTCGCTCACGAACGTGCGGGTCAGGCTCTTCGTGGGCGGGGTCGAGGTTGCTGCAACCAACAGCAATGAAATCGGGTACTATTGGTTCGGCGGCGTGCCCGCCGGAACGGTGTCCGTGCTGGTCTCGCGCGTGGGCGGAACGCTGACCGGCGTACCTTCGCAGGCGCCGGACGCCTCGGATGAGGATCGGAACCGGGCGCTGCCCGACGGGCCGGGCGTGGACGCCTACATCGTTTACACGGTGCTCTCGGGGCAGGGCGTGCTGGCGGGTCGGACCGCCGAAACGCTGAACTTCGGTTTCGTAACGAAGCCGCTCTCGACGGCGCTGGATGTCAGCCTGTATAACTCCTCAGAGGGCGTAATGATCGAGCTGTGGACAGAGAACGAGTCGGGGACTGAGGATATCGTGGTCTTTGCGTGGCTCAACGGCGATTGGATCGAAGTCGGGCGCGTGCCGTCGTGGGAGATCGCGGGCGATGGGACGTCGAACAAGTACGTGGTCCGCGCCGAAGGTCTGGCGCCGGACGGCGCGTACCTGCTCAAGGTCGTGGACGAGTCCGGACACGAGCACCTGTCCCCGCTCCCGGTCGCAGTCAGGACGCTGCGCGTCGAGGCGGTGCGGCTGGACCTGCAGACGCTGACGCTGGCCTTCAACACCGAGGCCGGGCGCCCGTACGTGGTCAAGGTCAGCACGGACCTCGTACACTGGACGACCGAGTACGTGAGTTCTCCGACGGCGCAAGGCTGGTCCG
>CAYMLQ010000047.1:0-24596 GCA_964390795.1 uncultured Lentisphaeraceae bacterium | reverse complement strand
GCGGACATCATTGCCAGCTCGGCCACCAAGTACATCGGCGGACACGGCACGTCGCTCGGCGGCGTGATCGTGGATTCGGGCAACTTCAAGTGGAACAACGGCAAGTTCCCGGAGTTCACCGAGCCCGATCCGAGCTACCACGGCATCGCCTACTGGGACGCGCTCGGCAATGTGCCGGGCATGGGCAACGTGGCCTTCATCCTGAAGATCCGCGTCACCCTGATGCGCGACACCGGCGCGGTGCTGAGCCCCTTCAACGCCCGCGAGTTCCTGCTCGGCCTGGAGACGCTGCCGCTGCGGATCGCGCGCCACTCGGAGAACGCGCTGGCCGTGGCCCGCTGGCTGCAGAAGCACCCGCTGGTGGCCTGGGTGAACTACCCGGGTCTCCCGGACAGCCCGAACCACGCGGTGGCGGCGAAATACCTGAAGCAGGGCTTCGGCGGCCTCGTGGGCTTCGGCATCAAGGGCGGCCGCGCGGCGGGCACGCGCTTCATCGACAGCGTGAAGCTGCTGTCGCACTTGGCGAACATCGGCGACGCCAAGTCATTGGTGATCCATCCCGCTTCGACCACGCACCAGCAACTCACCGCGGCGGAGCAGCAGGCGACCGGCGTGACCGAGGACTTTATCCGGCTTTCGGTGGGGCTTGAAGATATCGAGGATATCAAGGCGGATATCGAGCAGGCCCTTCAGGCGAGTCAAGTTGCAAGTTGAAAGGAGAACGACCATGAGCAGAATCTACAGTGACAATTCCCAATCCATCGGCAACACGCCGCTGGTTCGGCTGAACCGGGTGACGCAGGGCGCGAAAGCGACCGTGCTGGCCAAAGTCGAAGGCCGTAACCCCGCGTATTCCGTGAAATGCCGCATCGGTGCGGCCATGGTGTGGGACGCCGAGAAGCGCGGCTTGCTCAAGCCCGGCGTCGAGATCGTGGAGCCCACGAGCGGCAACACGGGTATCGCGCTGGCCTACGTGGCGGCGGCGCGCGGCTACAAGCTGACCCTCACCATGCCTGAGACGATGAGCCTCGAACGGCGGCGCGTGCTGGCGGCTTTTGGAGCCAACCTCGTGCTGACGCCCGGCGCCGACGGCATGAAGGGCGCGATCAAGCGGGCCGAGGAGATCGCGGCCTCGGACACCCAGCGTTACTTCCTGCCGCAGCAGTTCAAGAACCCGGCGAATCCGGCCATACACGAGCGCACGACTGGCCCCGAGATCTGGAACGACACCGACGGCGGCGTCGACGTGCTGGTCTCCGGCGTGGGCACGGGCGGCACGATTAGCGGGATTTCCCGTTACATCAAGAACACTCAGGGCAAGAAGATCATTTCCGTCGCCGTGGAGCCGAAGGAGAGCCCGGTCATCACCCAGAAGCTGGCGGGAATGGATCTCAAGCCGGGGCCGCACAAGATTCAGGGCATCGGCGCGGGGTTCATTCCCGACACCTTGGACTTGTCCGTGGTCGACCTCGTCGAACAGGTTGAAAGCGCGGAGGCGATCGAGTTCGCGCGGCGTCTCGCGAGAGAGGAAGGCTTGCTGGTCGGCATCTCGTGCGGCGCGGCGGCTGCGGTGGCCGTGCGGCTGGCTCAGCAGGAGGCGTATGCGGGCAAGACCATCGTCGTGATCCTGCCGGATGCGGGCGAGCGCTACCTCTCGACCGTGCTTTTCGAAGGCATCGGCTGACAGAAGGAGAATTTAGGAGTTAGGATTTAGGAGTTATTGAGACTGATGAAACGATCTGTGATGGGTGCTTGGATGGCTGCGGGTGTCTGCTTGGCGGCCGCCGCTGTCTGGTGGGGAGTACAGGATCGGCGGCCGGTCTTGGTTTGCTTCGGCGACAGCCTGACGTCGTGCGGTGGGGCTGACGGCCACTACAGCCACTGGCTTGCGAAGTTCATGCCGCACGTCAGAGTGGTCGATGCGGGACTCGGCGGCGACACGCTCGAGAACGGTCGGCTGCGGTATGCGAAAGACGCGCTGAAGCACAAGCCCGACGTGATGCTGCTCGCGCTGGGCGCGAACGATTTCTGGCGTCGCGCGAGGCCGGTCGAGGAGATGCGCGACGACCTGGAGGCGATGGTGCGCGAGGCGCAGTCCCGTAACTGCAAGGTGGTCGTGGCGAGCTGCTTCGGCGACCGGAAGTTCTGGGCGGAGACCTGCGTCGAGTTCGAGTTCTCGCGCTTTGAACTGGCGTGGGAGATCGCGCGCATGGAGCGCGCGGTATGCGAGGCCCTCGGCTGCCTGTATGTGCCCAACATGCAGATCGACATCAAGCCGAACCGGCTGCCGCCGTACTGGGACGAGACCGACCACCCCAACCGCGCGGGCAACGAGCAGGTGGCGCTGACGCTGATGCCCGCCCTGCGGCAGGCGTTGGCTTTGGCCGCACGCTGAGAACGAATTGCTGCCATCTTGCCGTCACGCCTCCGCCAGCAGGGCTTTGAGCGCTCGGTAATCGGTCTTGCCGGTGCCGAGCACGGGGATGGTCTGAACGTGGAGCACCCGGCGCACGTAGCTGAGCGGAGGGAAGCCGGCCTGCTTGAGCCATTCGTTGACCGCGTTGCGGTCGGTCGGACGCACCGCGAAGAGCACGATCTCGGGCGCGTCCTCGCGGGGCGTGGCCTCCACGGCTAGCGGCGGCCCCTCATCGTCGTCTGAGGCGAAGTGCGGGAGCAGCGCCGCTTCGATCGCAGGCAGGGAAATCATCTCGCCGCCCAGCTTGATAAAGCGTTTCAGGCGCCCCTTGAAGGTCAGGATGCGGTTCGCGTCTTCGCAGACCAGGTCCCCTGTTTTGTACCACGACTTGCCGGCGTGCTCCACGAACGGCGAGGCGCCCGAATAATTCAAGTAGCCCTCGAAGACGCTCGGGCCCCGGACCAGCAGCATGCCGGTCTCCCCAGGCCCGCAGGGCGTCCCCTTTTCCGGATTCACCAGCGCGTACTCGAGTGAGGGCAGCACGCGGCCGATGGTGTAGGGAACCGGGTGCGCCTGCTCATTGGCGGAGACGATGGGCGAGCACTCGGTGATACCGTAGCCCTCCAGAACCGTGAGTCCGGGGCAGATCCTGAGCAACGCCTCGTACACGGCTACGGGGCACTGCTCGGCACCGGTCACGGCCAACCGCAGGGAGTCTAGCTGGCCCGGCTTGGCGGCCCGCACGATCCCGCTCAAAAAGGTCGGCGTGCCCAGCACCATGGTCGGACGATAGGCCGCGCACAGGCGGGCGATGTTCGCGGCCTCGGCCGGATTGGCGTGGTACACGCTCCGCAGCCCGGCGCACAGCGGGAACACGATCGACACGGTCAGTCCGAACGAGTGGAAGGGGGGGAGGAAGCCCAGGAGGGCGTCACCCTGCGTCAGGCGGATGAAACCCAGGGTGTCGCGGATGTTTGTGAGGATGTTGGCGTGGGTCAGCGGCACCGCCTTGGGCAGGTTCTCCGTGCCGCTGGTGAAAAGCACGACCGCAGTGCGGTGGATCTGCGCCCGACGCAACTCACCCCAGGATAGCCAGCTGCGGGCCAAGGCCCTGAACTTGTCGCGCGCCGTGAAGCGCTTCGCCAAGGTTTCGGTCAGGACGAAGCGGGTCGCCAGCTTCCCGCAGTCGATGCCCAAGGTTTGGAGCTTGTCCAGCAGCGCCTGCGAGGTGATGACCCCGCGCACGTCGAGCGACTGGAGCGCGTGGTTGATCGTCCGCGTGCCGGTGGTCCAGTTGATCATGACCGGCACCTTGCCGCTGAAGAGCACGGCCAGGTAGAGCACCGCCGAGCCGGCCGAGGCAGGCAGCATGAGGCCTACGTAGTCGCCCTCGATGGCGCGGACGACCGGAAGCAGCAGGTGCAGGGCCGTGACAATGTCGCGATACGTCCGCTCGCCGCCCAACTGGTCGGCCGCCGCCACCCGGCCCGGCTCGCGTGCGGCCTGCCGCAGAAACACCTCGGCGATCGTCGCGCCAGGCGGGATGTCGAGGGCGGCCCGGCCGTTCTTCGCCGCCTTCCTCCAGCCCTTGCCCGGCGGCGTCACGTCGCGCTCCAGCAGCGCGACGCCCTGTCCTGCGGCGCACAGCAGCACGTCTGACACGGTCTGCAGCGCGCCCGGCGTGCCGACCTGAAAGCCGAACTCGTGCTCCAGCCAGAGCACCAGCTCGACCGCCGAGAGGCTGTCGACGCCCAGTTCGTACGAGAGGCGGTCGGAGTCCCGGATCTCGGTCTTCCCGGTGATCGCGGCGAGCTTCTCCAAGACCTGGCTTCGGATTCCCTGCGGCACCGCCGAGCTGTCGCCCGTCGCCACGGCGCAGGCCGGTTCGGGCAAGACCCGTTCGCCTTGCCGGTCCCAGAAGCTGTAGGGCACGTGCGTGTTGGGCCAGAGGTCGCGGTTGTAGAACGCCTCCAGCCAGGCGTTCATCTCCAGCCGCCCGGCCCTGCGGGGGAAGTCGTCCGGTTCGACCACGTCATAGCGCACGCGGCGCTTGGGCACGAACCACACGCCGCTCAGGAGAATGGTCTTCAGCCCGTTCAGCAGGGCGCGCGCCAGCCGCGGCTCGGTGCCTCTGGCCCAACTGAACGAGCTTCCCCAGAGGCCGTTCTGCCGCACCAGCACGAGGCGCACCTCGGGCAGGGCCTGCAGGATGTTGGCCACCGCGCTTTTTGCGCCGATCTGCTCCTGTCCTGTGCGCTTGATTCCGCCCGCGGGATACAGGAGCACGTTCTCGCCCTGCCGCAGCGCGGCGATGACGCGGTCTAGGGCCACCCGCATCCCGTCCGCCGCGCCCACGCCCCGCCGCTCGAGGTTCGGCAGCGAGATCACGCCGAAGCGACGGCACAGCCAGGCGATGACGGGGCGGTCGATCTGGTGCTCGTCCGCGAGCGTCCTAGGCCGGAACTGGCCGTACAGCGTGGAGACCATCAGGACGGGGTCGATGAGGGCGTCATGGTTGGGCAGCAGCAGGATGCCGGTGGCGTCTGCGGGCCTCACGGCGTCAGCCCCGCAGACGTCGACGCGGTATCGCAGACGCAGCAGGCCGCGGGCCAGGCCGATCAGCCCGCAGTTCAACCGGTCGCAGCCGCGGGTCACGTGAGAGGCTTCAGGCGTGCTCGGCATCACGCGCCCCCTTTCGCTCCATCCGGGCCAGCACGCGCCGGAGAAGCACCGCCTGGCCGAGCGCCAGCACCGCCATCAGGCCGAACCCGTGCCTCGGCTGGAGCCCGGATTTCATGAACAGGCCATAGGCGGGCCCCGAGAGGGTGACGCCGACCATGGCCGCGAAATTGGCGGCTGCGATCATCCGGCCGCGCTGCTCCGCCGCTGGCAGGAGCTGGATCTGGGTTTCGAGCGGGATCAGGTAAATGCCGCCGCACACGCCGGTCAGAGCGAACAATAACAGGAGGGAGACCGCCCTCCAGGCGTCGGGCAGGTTCACGAGAGACCACACGGACGGCAGCAGCCAGACGCCCGCCAGGGCGGCCGCCATACCCGCCATGGAGGGGCTTAGGACGCGCTGCCACGGGCGTTTGGCCGTCAGGCTCGCGCACAGGATCGCTCCGATCCCCACGCCCGCCATCTGGACCACGACCAGGACGCTGGTCAGCGTGGCGCTTAGCTTAAATTCGGTGATGCCCAGGTCGTTGGTGAACAGCACCAGCACGGCGCCGAGAAACCAGAAGAAGGTGTTGGCCCACACGCAGAGCGTCAGGAGCCCGTCGCCCCGCATGGCAACCAGGTCGGCGAGCGTCCGCAACGGCCCGGCCCAAGGGAAGGGCGCTGCGGCGTTGGCGGGCGGACGGTAGGGGACGCCGAAACTCAGCAGAAAGCCGAGCGCGGAAGTGGCGAGCACGATCCAGGCCGCCACCGCTTGTCCCGGGCGGTCCGCCGCGGCCCGCGTCAGCCAGCCAGGCAGTCCGTCGGCCTTCAGATCGAGCGTCACCCCGGCGCACGCGATGCCGGTCAGGATGGCGATGACCACAGCCATTTTGAGGAGGCCGTTGACCCGCATGACGTAGGCGGCGGGATACAGATCCGGGATGCTTCCGTTGAGAGACGGGCTAAAGAGCGAAGACTGCATCCCCATCAGGCCGGTCATCAGCAACACCAGCAGCCAGGGCGGGGATAGCAGAGGGCTTCCGCCATGCAGCAGCAGCAGACCGGCGGCTCCGGCCACCATCGCGAGAACTTCGAGCAGCTTGCAAGCGATGATCACCTGCCGCCTGGGGAAGCGGTCGGCCAGCCAGCCGGCCTGCGCGGTGACCAGCAGGTACGGCACGGTGAAAATGACCGGCACGAGCGCTTGCAGTTCGCGGCGGGAAGAGGCCACGGCGATCAGCATGATCACCTGCTTGAAAAAATTATCGTTGAACACGCCGAGGAAATAGGAGCCCGCCATGGCGAGGAAGTGTTTCCGCGCACGAGCGATCTCCGGATTCAGGTCTGGCCGTTTATCTCTCATAATAAGTTCGCAGTATAGCACAAACGGCGGCGTAGACCAAAGAGAGGAGTTAGGAGTTAACAGTTAGCAGTTAGGAGTTAGGAGTTGAATCCGCGCCCTGCCGGGTTGCGTGCTGCCGGAGGGTATGCTAAAGTATGCGCGATTAACGACTACGGGGGTAAACATGGCTGACTGGCGGAACGAGTTGAGTGGGATTTTGGGCGGCAAGGCCCGTGTGACCCGTGCGGAGCAGGAGAACGCGGTGTTCGAGGCGTTCCTCGACGCGACGGCCATACCTGCGCTGAACGAGATCGCCGAGGAACTGATCGGTAAGCACGGGCGCGACGTGCAGGTGCGGCGCGCGCCGGCCTCGGCGACGATGAGCGTGCGCTTGGGCGACGTCGAGGAGGTCACGTTCCGCGTGATGAAGCATTTCGTCCAGAGCGGCATCCTGCCGCGCGCAGAGGTCCGGCTGAACCGCGGGCAGCGCTTCGTGAAGTACGAGTGCATGTTCCGGGACGACCCCCAGACCTATCCCATCTCGGAGATCTCCAAAGACGAGGTCATCGGCTGCTTCCTCAAATACTACCGGATGGTCATGGACAAGAACCTGTCTAACGTTCCGGACTGAGGGGATGGATGCCATTCTTCAAAAGCTGATCGCCTGCCACAGCACCCCCGGCGACGAGGGCGAGGTGCGCGAGGCGCTTTCAGCCGGCTGGCGCGCTTCGGGCTGGATCGTCCAGCGTCACGGCGACTATGCGGTTACAGCCCGCGACGAAGGCGGCCCCGCCGGTCGTCCAACCCTGCTGATCTGCGCGCACATGGACTCGCCGGGGTATGCCGTGGACCGGCTGACGCTGCCGGCCGGGCGGACATCCGGAACCGTGCGTCTCGGCGTCACCGAGCTGGGCTCGCCTGACTTCGCCGGTTCTTCGGCGCCTGCGGTCCTGAAGACCCGGCGCGGACGCTTCGAAGGCCTGTTGTGCGCGGGCGCCGTGAACGAGGAGGGCGAGCGCGACATCGTGTTCGAGCTGGGCGGTGACGCCGCCGCGCGGGCCGAGACGCGCCACGGCGACCGCGTCTGCTTTTCGCCGGCTTCGGCATGCACGGGAACGCTGTTGCAAGGTTCGTTTCTCGACAACCGGCTCGGCTGCCGGATGCTGCTGCAACTGGCCGAGGCGGTCCGCGCCTGGCGGACACGCTACGAGATCGTGTTGGGTGCCACCGCGTCGGAAGAGCTGTGCGGCTTCGGCGCGCGCGTGCTGGCTGCGCAGGTGCGGCCCGACATCGTGATCGTGTTGGATACCACCTACGAGTCAGAGGCGCAGCAAGTCAGGCTCGGCGGAGGCCCGGTGCTGACCCTCAGCGACACCTCGGTGCTGCTCAGCCCTGAGGTGCGGGACCGCGTGACGGAGCTGATGGCAGCCGCCGGGGTGCCGCTTCAGACCGAGGTGTATAATTTCAGCGGAACGGATGCCCGCGCCTTTCCGCAACTGGGCCTGACCTGTCCGGTGCTGCCGCTGCTGGTTCCCACGCGCGGCAATCACGGGCCGGTCGAAACGGCCGACGCGCGCGACGTCGAGGCGTGGCAGGCGGCGATTCAGGTGTTGGCGGAAGGTTTTTAGGAGCGGGAATGGAAGTCTGCGTTTTAGCGAGCGGGAGCAAAGGCAACTGCACTTATGTGTCAGGCGGCGGCACCGCGCTGCTGGTCGATGCGGGCCTGTCGGCACGCGAACTGGTCGCGCGCATGAACGCGGCCGGCATCGCGCCCGAGTCGCTGCACGCCGTGCTCTTTACGCATGACCATGTCGACCACTTCAGGGGCATCGAGGTGTTCAGCCGAAAGTATCCTGTGCGGCTCTTTGCGAACGAGGGCACGGCGGCTGGCATCGAACTCGGCTGCCCCAAGCTGTCGTGCGAGTTTGAGATCTTCGAAACCTCGTCTTCGTTCGAGATCGGCGGCTTGCATGTCGAGGCCTTCACGGTGCCGCACGACGCCGCCGACCCGGTCGGCTTCGTGTTCGACGACGGCGCGTCGCGCCTCTGTGTGGTGACGGATCTGGGTCAGGCCACCCCGCTGATTTGTGCGAAGCTGGCGCAGTGTCACGCCGCGGTTCTGGAGTGTAACCACGACTACGACATGCTGATGCAGTCGGAGCGTCCGTGGCCGCTCAAGACCCGCATCGCCGGGCGCAGCGGCCATCTTTCGAACGACGACGCGGCAGCGCTGTTGAGCGCCTCGCTTTCTGAGCGGCTGCACACGGTGCTGCTGGCGCACCTGAGCGAGGAGTGCAATACGCCCGCACTGGCGCTGAACACCATGCGGCAGGCGCTGCGTGGGGCCGGCCGCGAGGACGTGCGGATCGAGGTGCTGAGCCAGACGACGGTGAGCGCCAGACACGTGTTTTGAGTTGACACCAGCAATTCTAGATTTGGCTTTTCCGTTCACAAACCTGCGCGGAATCTTGCGCAGGGCGCGTCCGGAGGCCGCGCGCCACCCCTGAAAGATGCACTGCGCGAGGTGGCCCGCGATCTCCGAGCGCGGTTGCGAGCGAACGTTGAAGTCAAATTTACAATTGCTGGGTTGACACTGGCGCGTGTGGCGCATACGATTGTACCCTGTTCAAACCCTGTGGAAGGATATGCGATGAAGAAGAATTTGATTGCAGTTGCGGCGATCATGAGCGCGACCGCGCTGTTCGGCGCGGACGCGCAAGCGGTCAATGCGCTGACCGATCAGGAGAAGAGCGAAGGCTGGCGTTTGCTGTGGAATGGCGCGTGCTCTGAGGGCTGGCGCAGTATCGGGCGCGACGCGTTCCCTGAAAAGGGCTGGATCATGGCCGACGGCGTGCTGACCGTCGAGCCCAAAAACCCGAAAGGCACGGGCGGCGACATCATCACGAAGGCGGTCTTCACCAATTTTATTCTGAAGGCCGATTTCCGGCTGACGGCCGCCGCGAACAGCGGCATCAAATATCTCTTCAACCCCAAAGTGAATGGCGGCACCACCTTCGAGTACCAGGTGCTCGACGCGGCGCATCCCGATGCGAAAATGGGGCGCGACGGCAACCGCAAGGTCGCGTCCTTCTACGATGTCATGCCTGCGGTCGGCGCGAAGCCGAATCCGGTGGGCGAGTGGAACAGCGCGATGATCGTCTGCAAGGGCAAGCACGTGGAGCACTGGCTCAACGGCGAGAAGGTGGTCGAGTTCGAACGCGGCTCCGACGCGTTCCGCGCGGCGGTGGCCTTAAGCAAGTTCAGCAAGCACCCGAACTGGGGCGAGCAGCCGTCCGGCCACATCCTGCTGCAAGATCACACGGATAAGGTGTCCTACCGCAACATCAAGATCAAAGTCCTGGAATAGGCTGCGGCGCGGCATCGTGGCGCCCAGCAGGGTTGAAGTCAAAGGGGCCCGTATGCTGAACCGAAGGGCGTTTGTGAGGGGGGCGGCCGCGGGCGCGGCCGGCGGCTTGTGGGCCGGATCCGTGCGGGCCGAAGAGGCGGCCCCGCCGAAGCCGAACCTGCTGGTGCTCATGACCGACCAGCACCATGCGCAGTGGCTGGGCTGCGCGGGGCATCCTTTTGTCAAGACGCCGAACCTCGACCGGCTGGCCAAGGGCGGCGTGCGCTTCACGCAGGCGTTTGTGCCGGTTCCCTACTGCTCGCCGACGCGCCTGTGCATCGAAACCGGCCTCTACCCGTCCTCGCTGGGGCTGGGCCGCAACATCGAGGGCAAGGGCGACTCCGACCCGCTGCGCCTGCGCGAGCCGCAGCGCGTCTACCAGCACCCGCTGGCCGAGCGCGGCTACGCCTGCCACCAATTGGGCAAGTGGCACCTAGGGATGGTGCCGGAACTGTCCTGCTTCAAGGAGGATGACGAGCAGGCCGTGCGCAAGCTGATGAAAGAGCGGCTGACCGCGGCCGGCGCGGCCGCGTTCGATGCCGGCCCGCGCGAGGGTGAGACCGAGAAGGTCGGCGAGGTGTGGCTGCGCAAGGAGGTGTCCGAGGCGCACACGCGCTGGCGCGAGGAGAAAGGGACGCCCAAGCAGGACGTCGGCGTGATCGGGCGCTCCTGCCGCAAGCCCGAGTATCACTACGAATCTGTGCTGGCGGATCACTGCATCAGCCTGCTCAAAAGGCACCAGAGCGAGCCGTTCGCACTCACCTATTCCGTGAGTCCTCCGCACGCGCCGTGGATCGCGCCGTCGCCTTACTACGACATGTATGATCCCGCCAAGCTGCCGCTACCCGAAACATGGAACACGCCGGCGGAAGCGTGGAAGAACTCGGCTTCAGGACGCATGGGGCGCCTCTATGGCGAGGCCGGCCTGCGCGAGTACCTGCGCTGCTACGCGGCGCAGATCACGCTGATGGACGCCTGCATCGGCCGCATCCTTGACGCGCTCGACGAACTCGGCCTGACCGACAAGACGCTGGTGGTTTTCACCAGCGACCACGGCAACATGCTGGGCCAGCACGGCCTGATGGATAAGACGCTCGGCACCTTCTATGACGATCTGATGCGCGTTCCGCTGCTGCTGCGCCTGCCGGGCGTGATCCCTGCGGGCACGGTGTCGGAGTCGCTGGTTTCAGCGGTGGATCTGCCGCCGACCTTCCTCGATTATCTGGGCGCCGCAACGCTGCCCAAGGCGCACGGACGCACGCTGCGCGGCGTGATCAGCGGCGGCGAGGCCGGGTCTCAGGCGGTATTCGGCGAGCGCAATGAGCCGAAATCGCCAGCCGCCTCCCGCATGGTTCGCACCAAAGAGTGGAAGCTGTGCCTGTTGCCGAAGGGCCAGCATGAACTGTTTGATTTGCTCAAAGATCCCGGCGAAACACGCAACGTTTACGCAGATCCCGCGAATGCGGGAGTGGTGAAGGAGTTAAAAGAGCGCTTACGCAAACACATGGCCGAGGCCGGCGATCAGGCGGTTTTCGAGAAGTTCGGCTGAAATTCTTTTGCCCGCGAATCCACGCGAATGGGCGCGAATCTGATCACGAAAGCAGGGCTCGCGCGGCAATCGCGTATCTGTACACCCATTCCACACTTCGAGAGGTGTGGAATTTCGATCACCCACTGACAGATACAGAATCGACCGGAACTATCTTTCAGCACGGCTGATACTATCGAGCCTATAACGTGGACGCCATGCATACGGAGGGCGCTGTTGCACGACCGCCGACATGCCACGAACAAAGTGTTGAGGTGGCTGGGGCGTCTCTGCTATTGTCTTGGTCATCAAGGGGGTGGCTATGGTGCGATATGTTCTCGTATTCGTCGTGTGTGCGATTTTTATGGAGGGTGCCGCGTATTCGCAGTCCTCCGCACCCGCGCGGCCTAATATTCTCTTCGCGCTTGCGGACGACTGGTCGTACGGCCACGCGGGCGCGTACGGCTGTACGTGGGTCAAGACGCCGGCCTTTGACCGCGTGGCACGCGACGGCGTGCTCTTCACGCACGCCTATACGCCGACCGCCAAGTGCGCGCCGTCGCGGGCGAGTATCCTCACAGGCCGGAACCCGTGGCAGCTCAAGGCCGCGGCGAACCACTGGTGCTATTTCCCTGCCGAGTTCAAGACCTATGCGGAGGCGTTGGGTGAGAACGGATATTTTGTCGGCATGACGCTGAAGGGCTGGTCGCCCGGCGTGGCCAAAGACGCCGAGGGCAGGCCGCGTCAGATGGCGGGGCGGCCCTTCAACAAACGTACGCTGACGCCGGTGACTCAAGGCATCGCCAAGAACGACTATGCCGCGAACTTCGAGGACTTTCTCGACGTCTCGCCCACGAATCAGCCGTGGTGTTTCTGGTTCGGCTGCGTGGAGCCGCACCGCGGCTACGAGTATGGCACGGGCGCGTCGAAGGGCGGAAAGAAAACCGCGGACCTGCCGCGCGTGCCAGGCTACTGGCCGGACAACGAGACGGTTCGCAACGATCTGCTCGACTATGCCTTTGAGGTCGAGCATTTCGACACGCACCTCGGGCGTATGCTGGCGGAGCTGGAGAGGCGGGGCCAGCTCGAGAACACGCTGGTGGTGGTCACCGCCGACAACGGCATGCCTTTTCCGCGCTGCAAGGGGCAGACATACGCCGATGCGAATCACTTGCCGCTGGCGGTCATGTGGAAGGGCGCGCTCAAAGCGCCGGGCCGCACGGTGGACGACTACGTGAGTTTCATCGACCTCGCGCCGACGTTCGTACAGGTCGCGGGTGTGGCGTGGGAGAAGACGGGGATGGCGCCGGCGCAGGGACGCAGCCTCACGGATATCCTGTTTGCGGACAAAGGCGGACGGGTGAATCCCGTGCGCGATCACGTGCTCGTCGGGCGCGAGCGCAACGACATCGGCCGCCCGCACGACGAGGGCTATCCCATGCGCGGCATCGTCAAGGACGACACGCTCTACCTGCACAACTTCGAGCCGTCGCGCTGGCCCGCGTGCAACCCCGAGACCGGCTATCTGGACGTGGATGGCAGCCCGACGAAGACCGAGGTGCTGAAGGCGCGCGGCGATCCGGCGGCCAAGAAATATTGGGATGCCTGTTTCGGCAAGCGCGGCGCGGAGGAGCTTTATGATCTGCGGAGCGATGCCGATTGTTTGACAAATCTGGCGGGCAAGAAAGACGTGAGCGCTCTCAAGACGCAACTCTTCGACGCGTTGAAAGCGCAAGAAGATCCGAGAGCGCTGGGTAACGGCAAGGTCTTCGACGAGTATCCGCATGCGAACGAGAAGATGCGCGGATATTACGAGAAGGTGGGTGCGGGCGAGAAGATCCCGGCCGACTGGGTGAATGCGTCGGACTTCGAGAAGGCGCCGGCGAGGTGAGTCGCCTTGTCTATAACTGTGACGTAATTAGCGGGGGGGGATGAAAGCGACTCGACGGGTACTTGGAAATTACGGGGTCAGGCATATCCTCCTGATTGCGTGGGGCGGGATTGCGGCGTTGGCATCCGCCGATGAGGAAGGACTCTCCGGTGTGGAAATGTGGGGATACCGCAAAGCGCAGCCTGCGGTCGTGAATCCCGCCGTGCATTCGCCGCTGCAGGACGTGGTATCGCTGCGCGGGGAGTGGGAGTTCGTCACGCAGGGCGTCGCACCGTCGCGCCATCCGTACTGGCGGGCGTTCTATTCTAAACCGTGGCCGGGGTCGGAAATCCTTCAGGTGCCGGGCTGCTGGGAGGCGCAGGGCGTGGGCGAACCCGGCATGGGCGACTCGTGGGACTGCAAGTGGGACCACTGCGCCAAACCGCTGCGCAACCGCTACGAGGGCGAGGCGTGGTACCGCAAGACCGTCGATGTCCCAGCCGCGTGGACGGGAAAACGCGTGTGGCTAAAAATCGGCGGCGTGCGCTCGCAAGGCTGGTTCTGGGTCAACGGCAAGACGGTCGCGTGGGTGGACACCTATTGCGGCACCTACAAGTACGACATCACCGACCTCGTCCAGGCCGGAACGCAGGCCGTCGTCGTCGCGGCGGTCAACAACACAGTGCCGAGCCGCAAAGGGTTGTTCAGTTCCACGCACCGGTTCGGCGGCCTCTACCGGGACGTGGAAGTCGAAGCTACGCCCGACATGCGCATCGACGACGCCTGGGTGCGAGGCGACTTCGACAAGCAGACCGCCGAGGTGCATGCGACAGTCGCGTACGCCACAGCCGCAGGAGCGCTCAAACATCCGGTGTTGAAGGTGACGGTCAGGGCGGCTCTGGAGGGCGAGCGTTCCCGCGAGCCGTCGGGCGCAGCTCGGGCCGAGCCTGCGCCACAGGCCGGGAGCACGCCGGTCGTATTCTCGGAGGGCAAGCTGAGCGCGGGTGTTGTTTGTCGCATACCGCTCACCCCCTTTCTCCCGTGGTCGCCCGAACATCCCAGCCTGTACCTGGCCGAGATCACGCTGTGCGACGGCGACAAGCCGGTCCACGGCTGGGCGGAGCGGTTCGGCGTCAGAAAGATTGAGGTCCGCGGTGACCGCTTCTTCCTGAACAACAAGCCGTTCTTCGTTCGCGGGTTCGGCGACGACTTCGTGTATCCTCTCACGCTGGCCTCGCCCGCCTCGCGTGAAGAGCACCTCAAGCGCCTGAAGATCGCGCACGCCGCCGGCTTCAATTACGTCCGCCTGCACACGCACTGCGAGCTGCCGGAATATTTCGAAGCCGCGGACGAGGCCGGAATCATGATCCAGCCCGAACTGCCTTATTACGGCGACTATCCGACCGAGGCCTTCGCGTTCGACCCCGTGCGCGATCTGACCGAACTGTATCAGCACTACCGCCGGCACGTGTCGTTCACGACGTACTGCACGGGAAACGAGGGCCTTCTCGGCAAGCCACTGGACAAGGAGATCTACAAACTGACCAAGCGCCTCGACCCCGACCGCTTGGCGATCCATCAGGATGGCAACTACAACACGGCGGAGAATTCGGATTTCCGGAACGGACCGGTCAACGTCTGGAGTCCTGGTAGTTTCCCATGCGACGCGCCCTTCGTCGCGCACGAGTATCTGAACCTGTGCGTCAAGCAGGATCCGCGTCTGGAACCGCGTTTCTCGGGCGTCATGCTGCCGCCCGTCACGCTCGCCGCACGCGACGCCCGGCTCGCTGTGGCCGGGCTGGATCGGCGTTGGGGCGACGCGTGTCAGGACGCGGCCCACGCCCTGCAAAGCCATTACCAGAAGCGCGGCATCGAGTCCGCCCGCAGGGATCCGGCCTGCGACGGGTACGATTTCTGGACCATCGTCGATGTGATCGTTCAGCAGGGAAACACCTATAGCGCCCAAGGGCTTTTCAACGCGTTCTGGGAGGTGAAGAAGAACGGCTCGACCCCGGAAGCGTTCCGCCTGTTCAACGGGCCGACGGCGCTCCTGCTCAAGACCGATCCCGAAGTCCGGATCGCGACCTCGGGCGATACGGTGAAGGCCTCCTTCTGGATCACGCATTACGGCGACGCGCCCATTGCGAAGGCGCTGCTGCGGTGGACGCTGCGGTCAGGCGATGTCGCGCTCGCGCAGGGCGAGTGCGCGGGCGGCGACGTCGAACAGGGCAGCACGCGGCTGCTTGCGGAGGCGGCCACTGCGATCCCGGATGTGGCGAAACCTGTCCATGCGATCCTCGATGTCGTTGTGTCCGGAGTCCGGAGTCCTGACCTGGAGGGCGAGCGTTCCCGCGAGCCGCCGGTCCGCAACACATGGGATTTTTGGCTCTTCCCCAAGCGGCACAAACAAGATGGTGCCGGCATCGCCGTCACCCCATCTCTGATGCCCGCTTTAGAAAAACTCTACGCGGGGCTGACCGCCTCGGGAGCGCCCGGCGCGCAGCAGGCGGGTCTTCTGATCTCCCGCGTCGGAGCGCCGGATGTCGATGCCGCGCTGGCTGTAGGCAAGCGCGTGCTCCTCATCAACGGCACCGAGGGCAATCCGAACGTGAGCCTGGGCTGGTGGTCGATGGGAGACCAAGTGGGTACGGCGTTCGCCAAGCATCCCGCGCTTGGGGATTTCCCGCACGAAGGCTACCTCTCGCCGCTGGGATTCCGGATTCTGAAGCGGGGTAAGACGCTGCCCTTCGCCGGCCTGCGCACCGAGGAGATGATGGTCGTCGGCGAGGGGCTTAGCGGCTATTTCCTCTATGCGGGCGAAGCGCGGACCGGCGCGGGCCGCGCGCTGCTGACGTTTGGGTTGGACGTGCTCTCCGGCACGCCCGAAGGCACCTGCCTGTTGGACGGGTTGATCCGCTATGCGCGTTCTGACGCGTTCAACCCCAAGGGCGTTGTGAAGCTGACCTTTGGGTTGCAGAACGGCTGGCAAAAGACGATCCGTGCCGGCGACTTCGGTCACGACAGTCTTCCGCAGGGCGTGAACCAGCTTGATGTGGCAAGGGCTCTGAAGGGCAAGAACGAGTTGGTTTGGGAAACGAGACCCGCCTCGGAGGATGTCCGCTCGAAAGCGGAATATGCGGTTGTGTGGCAGGGCGGCATGGGGTACTTCGCCGAGCCGCAGGGAACGTTTTCGCTCTACGTGAACGACGGCAGCGATTCCAATAGCCGCCGCTGGTTCGGCGTTTTTCAAACATGGTGATGGGGAATACGATGGCGGATGTTATGGTTTGCATTCAAAGCCCCAGATAACCCACAGGTTTGCTGTTTTCAAGAGCCCGTTCCGGGCTTCTAGTCCGTGATGAGACCGTGGGTTGAACGCCCGCGCCACAAGGGAATGCGAGAAAATGCAGAGACTATGTATCACAGCATGGATGATGTCCGTGGGAGTCTTGTGTGCCGCTGAACCGCCGATCACGGCCGAGGTCATCGTGTACGGCGGCACGCCGGCGGGCGTGATGGCGGCGGTCGCTGCGGCGCGGCAGGGCCACACCGTGGCGTTGATCGACATCAACGCGCACGTGGGCGGCGTGGTGAGCGGCGGGCTGGTGGCCACGGACATCGGCGACCGCGCCACCGTGGGCGGCCTTGCGGACGACTTTTTCAAGCGCGTGGCAGCCCACTACGTCAAGACCTACGGAGAGGGCTCCGCTCAGGCCAAGGCGTGCCGCAGCGGGATCGTGTTCGAGCCCAAGGTTGCGGAACTCGTGTTCGAGCAGATGCTGGCCGAGCAGGCCCCGCGCATCTCGCGTTTTCCGCGCAACCGGTATGAAGGCGCGACCGTCGTGAGCAACCGCGTCGCGACGCTGACGACCGAGGATCTCGCGGCCAGGTGTACGCGCACCTTCGCGGGCGGGATCTTCATCGACGCGAGCTACGAGGGCGACCTCATGGCCGGCGCGCGCGTGCCTTACCGCGTGGGGCGCGAGGGCCGCGCGGAATACGGCGAGACGCTGGCAGGCGTCAGCGCCGGGCCCAAGGCCCAGCGCGGGCTCGGCGACCACCGCACCATGGCCTACAACTACCGCGTCGCGGTCACCTGGACCACCACGAACCGCGTGTTGTTCCCGAAGCCGGAGCGCTACGATCCCGCGCCGTTCCGCGCGACGGACGGCGAGCGCGCAAAAAGCGGACGCATCAAAGGCTTCGGCGACTTCTTCACGACCACGGAGAAGGTGGGGCCGAACGGTAAGTTCGACGCGAACTGGTGTGATTTCGTCGGTAACAGCGAAGGTTACGCGGAAGGCGACTGGGCTACGCGCGAACACATCGCGAACCGCATCCGCGACTACTTCCAGAGCCGTCTCTATTATGTGCAGAACGATCCGGAGTTGCCCGAGGCGTTCAGAAGCGAGACGCGCACGTGGGGCCTGCCGAAAGACGAGTTTACGGACAACGGGCACTTTCCGTTCCAGCTCTATGTGCGCGAGGCGCGCCGCATGATTGGGCGCTATGTACTCAGCGAAAAGGATTTGACGCAGAACCGCTACAAGGCGGACAGCGTGTGCGCGGGCAGCTACGGCGTAGACTGCCACACCGTGCAGGAAGTGCTCAATGATGGGAAAATCGAGAAGGATCACACGCGTCACGTGTCGGTCGATAACTACGCAATCCCTTACGCCTGCCTCACGCCGGTGGAGCCGGGCAACCTGCTGGTGCCGGTCTGCCTCTCCGCGACGCATGTGGCGTACTGCTCCTTGCGCATGGAGCCGGTCTACATGATGCTGGGGCATGCGGCGGGCGATGCGGCGCATCTGGCGCTGGCGGAGAAGACGGCGGTGCAGAACGTGAACACCGACGCGCTGCGCGGGTTGCTTCAGAAAGAGGGCGCGGTCGTTGACGCGAGCGCTCAGCCGCAGGCCAGCATCGTCTGGACGCCGAAACATCCGAAAGCAGGAGAGGCGGTGAGCTTCACGATTGAGGCGAAGGCTCTCAAAGATCCGCTCAAGAACGTCTGGTGGGACTTCGAGGGCAACGGGACGGTGGCGTCGAAAAAGCAGAAAGAACAGCACTCTTTCGTGCTTGAGAAGCGCTACTCGGTGAGCCTGCTCGTGGAGGACGCGAAGGGGCGGCGGTATCTGGCGAGCGCCGAGGTGCCGGTCGGCGCGGCGCTGGGTCGGGACGTGACGATGGACGATTTCGATGCGGACCTGTTCGGCGGGTGGCTGGGCGTCTATCCTGAGATTGTCTTGCCGGACCGCACGCGCGTGCCGGATGTGTTTGTCGGCCCCGGCATGCAGCGCGACGCGGTGCGCAAAGGCAAGGTCGGGCCGGCCCGCGCCCGCTTCCAGCCGGTGCTGCCGCTCGACGGGCGGTATCAGGTGTGCCTCTGTTTCCGGCCGGAGAGGTCGCAGGCTACGAAGGTGCCGGTGACGGTCCGTCACGCGGAGGGTACGGCCAAGATGGAAGTGGATCAGCGCAAGGAGTCTACGCCCTTCCCCTTCGCGGCGCTGGGCGAGTACCGTTTCAAGGCGGGCGACGCGGGGTTCGTTGAAATCCGCAACGGCGATGCGCTCGACGGCCGCGTGGTGACCGACGGCGTACGCTGGGTGTGGCTGGGCGAGTGAGGCGAACGATTATGCTGAGTGGGACGAAACAGATACGGAACTGTATTCTTGCGATGATGAGCCTGACTTCTGTTTGGGCTTCTGATTTGAAAAAGAGATGACCGCGCGACTGGGCGCACTGTCGGCAAAATACGTGCAGGCGCTGGGCCTGTTGCATATACGAGAATTCATTATATGTAAGTAGGGTTTTTACGGTCGCTTGAAATAGGATTTCTCACACGAATGCTCCTCACGACAGAGATCCATCCGCTGTTACTATTCATCACGCTTCTTGGGAATATGACCGCTCGATCTGAACGCAAGGGCTGAGAAACGGGTTCAAGAGGGTCACGTAACGTCTCCGTTGACATGTCATAATAATCGAAATCTTGTTGACGTATCTAGCTTTATTTAAGATATTTACGACGACACATCTGGGCCGGTTTAAGAGGTGTGTCGACCCTGTGCATGGACAGGGACAAAGATAGTATAAATTTCATCTTGACGTGCGACTGTCACGCACTGTTAAATAACGCCGTACCGGGTGATTAGGTTTAATGCCGGGTAATCGGTTTGGTGAGGGTAGTAACCTATGAAAAAAATGAGTTTATTGGCTGTCGCGGTTTTGGCGTTGGCCGGTATGGCCCGCGCGGAGTCGATTGAGCAGACGTTGACGGTTTCTGCGTTCACGCCTGGCGTTGACACCACGTATAACTTGCTTTTCGACAAGTTCGATTCGCAGGGAGGGACGCGCACACTGACGTCAGTCACGATCGAGCTGACGGTTAATGCGTGGGGTGGCTATTATGCGGTCGACAACGATGCGGCTGATACACCGGCATATGTGACCGTCACGTGGGGTGCCAGTGGTCGTATCACGCAGCGCGGGGTGTGGGATTCTTCGCTGCCGACCGACACGACCCTTACGCAGTACGCGACAATGAACTCTGGCGAGCAAACGCTCTTAGGCAATCAGGGCGATGCGACAGGGGTGTATAACTCTGGCAGTGAGGGAGATAAGTTTAGAATGGACGGTTCAAATGTGAACTCTCCGACCGTGGCTTCAATATCAGGAACGCGGACGTCAAATCTTGACGGCTATGTCGGCTCTGGACAACTCGCTCTCGACTACATAGCGAATCAGGCCTCGAGCAGCACGCAGGTTGGAGGCGTGTTTTACTCGGGTGGCCCGGCCGATTCATCGGCTGTCATCAAGATCACGTATAATTTTGTGCCGGAGCCCACGAGCCTTGCGCTGTTGGCGCTTGGGTGTGCCGTCGCGGGGCTCCGCCGTCGCACCCCCCGCGGCAAAGCGGTGTGATCAAACGTAAGCGAACACATACCGGTTTGTTATGCAGAGGCCGCGGACGTCGTTCGGCGGCCTTTATTTTTTCAGCAGGGAGTTATGCGTCATGCGATTACACCCCGCCGTTCTTCAGTTGTCCAAGCGGCTCTGGCTGTTTCTGCCGGTTGCTGGGGCCGTTGCGCTGGCGACGAACCTACTCTCGTTATCACACGTGTCTTATCCCGGATACTCGGCGGCCTTGGTCGCGGAGGCTGCGGGACTGGTTCCTCGCTCGGGCATCGCACACCCGCTCTTTTCGCGCGTGGTCCAGCGGGTCGCCGATCTTGACGTGTTGTCTTTGATCGTCAGGCTGAACCTGTTCTCCGCCGCCTGCGGAACGCTTTGCGCGATGTTGCTCTACTATCTGGTGGGTCGTACGATTCTGTTCTCCGCCTGTGAGGATGCGGGTGGGGGAGCGCGGGACGAGCTGTCCGAAGAGGAGGACGAAATCGAGGCGTCCGTCCTTCCTCCGGAGGTGGAGCGCTTCAATGGCCGCGTGCTGAAGATCGCGATCGCCGGCGGGCTGGTCGCAGCGTTTCTTCTGACGTACATGGTGCCTACGTGGTCCGCCGCCACTCGGTTGGACAACGGGCTGCTGGCGTTGCTTCTGGCGCTGTCGTCCCTGTGCCTATTTCCGCTTGGCCACGATTCGCGCGGTTTGATCAGGCTGGCGTTGTCCGTTGTCCTCTTTGTTCTGGGCCTGTTCGACTCTGCGGCTTTCTTGCTGCTTCTTCCGTGTTACGCCTTCTTGCTTTTTAGGCAGTTTCTGCTGTCTTCCCAACGGGCCGCCTGGCTGTGTGTGCTTGCTCTCGCCGGGCTGCTCGGCTTCGCGCTCGCGGCCTGCGCGTATTGGCTGAACACAGACGGTGCTGTCATCTCTACACTGAGGGGTGTCAGCGTTTCCTACGCGCGAGCATTAGCCCATCACCACCTTGCAGAAGTGCGATCCTTCTTTCCGACTTCGGGCTGGCTGTTGGTATGTATCCAGGTCGGCTGCCCTGCGGTCATCCTTCTGTTCGGCCAACAGGTCGTGTTCAAAGAGCAGCGGGCAAACGCCCTTGTTTGCTTGTTTCTGCTGACGCTTGCCGCGATACCGGCGCTCTTGAATCTATCCTTCTCACCGTTTTTTCTGTATCAGATGAGCGGCCACCTGCCGGTCTTCGGAACTGCGGTCGCGGCTGTTTCCGTTGCCTGCGTCGTCGCCGCCTGCCTGCTCGTCTTCGCCGCACCGGACGAGCGGGTGTCGGAGGCGGACTCATCGGTTTCGCAGGAGGACGTGCTCCAGCCAAGGCGCGGCATCCTGAAGGGGGTTGCGGGAGGACTCCTTCCGCTGGTTTTGCTGCTGGCGCTTGTGACGCCTTTCCGCAGTTTTCGTACGGTTGATGCGCGCCGGGGGGCGTTCGCCGACCGGATCTCACGAGAGATGCTGGATGCGATGAAGGGGCGCACCTGTCTCGTCTCAAACGGCTTGTTGGACAACCACCTGCTGATTCAAGCCCATCTGCTCCAAAGGCCAATCACGCTGGTCACGTTGCGTCCCCGGCCGGTTCCAAAAGAAAACGAGAGCATGAGGCGGTGTATCGCCGTTAGCCCGCTTTTTGAGGGGTTAAACCGACAGCGTCTGCAAAATGCGCTTTCGATCAGCACGGTGCGGTTCGTAATGGAATGGTTCAACACGGATCCAGGCGCGGGAGGTAAGGCAGTCCTTTTCGCGATGCCGGACATCTGGACCGCCTGTGGCTACCGAGCTATCCCGGAAGGCGTGTTGTTCGGTGGGTTGCGGGCAGGCGTCAGGCCCGATACGGCTGACCTGGTGGAGCAGAATCGGGCGCTCGTCGGCCGCATTGCGCCACTTTTGGCCGAGCAGTATCCCGACTATGGGACTGTGGGCGGGCTCAGGACGATGCTTCGGATGAAAGCCGGCTTTGCAGCCAATGAGCTTGGCGTGTTACTTGAGGAACAGGGTGAGCCAGAAGCCGCTTACGCTTCCTATGTCCGCAGCTCCGCCATCGACCCGCAGAACGTCAGCGCGGCGATCAATGCCTATGAGTTGACCCAGCTTCACAAGCTGCACCCAGAGGCGGTCGCAATGCTGAAAAAGAGGATGAAGCTCGCGGTTGCAAGCGCCCACGTCCGGAGTCTTCGGGACACCACATGGATCCTTCAGAACCACGGGACGATCCGGAAACAGGAGTTCTATCGGCAACAGACCGAGATGTGGTCCTCGCTCGGCGCGCGAACGATTGCTGCGGACAAAATTCGCAAGGCGCAATTGCTCACCGAACGCACGGGGGTTGTCACGCTGATCAGCAACGCCGCACTCTATCTGCAGTCCGGTGACACGGCCCAAGCGGAAAGCTGCTATCTTGCCGTGCTTGAGAAGGACTCGGCAAACAAGGATGCGCTGAGCGGCCTATGCATGCTGATGCTTGAGCTGAAGAAGCCGCAGGAAGCCGAGGCGTGGCTCCGGAAGGCGCTGGACGCGGGCATTGATCCCCTCGTGCTCCGCTATCAGACCGTGACCCTCGCTATTTTGAAGGGTGAGACCGAGCGCGTGATCAAATTGCTTGAGGCAGCAACGCGCGAGGAGCCTTCCGATTTCCGCTATTGGGCCTTGCTGGCCGAGCAACTGCTCGACCGAGGGGACATCCAATTTGTCGAACGCCAGCTCCTGCCGGATATGCAGCGCGCCCTCAAGACAGCTGACCACTTTCTGTTGCATGCGGTCAGGGGAATGGCGTTGCGCTGCAAGGGTCCGGGTTTCTTCAGGGAAGCCCGGCTGTGTCTGCTCAGCGCTCTTTCCCAGAACGCCGCGATGCCGGACATCTGGTCTGCCGTGTTGAAATTAGACCTCGCCATCGGTAACTCCGAGTTCACTGAAGTGGATGCGCGTAAACTGCTTGGTGTCGATCCTGATCACGCGCTCGCGAACTACCTGCTGGGCTCGTCGCTGCTGGCGCGTGGGTCGCTGAAAGAGTCCGAAGATTTCTTGCGGCGTAGTACTGAAAGGCAGGCGACGGCCGTGGCGTACAACGATCTTGCGGAGAACCTTCGGCGGCAAAAGCGGTTGCCCGAGGCCGAAACGGCTGCCCGGAAGGCATTGGCTCTGGAGCCCGGACTGCCGCCTGCGCTCGACACACTGGCGTGCATCCTGTTTGACGCTGGCAAATATGAAGAGTCGGCTCAGGCTGCTGAAACGGCCGTCGCGGCCAAACCCGCTCATCAGCCTTATCAGCTCACTCTGCTTCACGCTCAAGTCAGGC
Source organism: uncultured Lentisphaeraceae bacterium (assembly GCA_964390795.1). Lineage (GTDB taxonomy): Bacteria > Verrucomicrobiota > Kiritimatiellia > RFP12 > UBA1067 > CAYMLQ01. Next base: position 1,162 of record CAYMLQ010000047.1, on the reverse strand, counting down.
TGGGCAACAAGGAGGGTGTGCGGCAACGGCTGGAGGCCCTTTCACAAGCGAGTCACGCGATCCCTGATGCGCTGCTGAAAGAAATCAATGACATGAAGTAGTCGTTTTTTGAGGTTCGGCAATTTTAGTCTGCGGAAGCCGTTTATTGAAATTTATGGGGCGGATGTTTGTGCTTCAGCCTCGGATGACGCCTGGCGCGGGTTGCGCGATAAGCGAATGTGGCGCGAGAATAGGGGTCGCGCATGAGGGGGATAGGTATGAGGAGGTCAGGGATTATCATTGTCTGTGCGCTGGTTTGTCTGGTTGTCGGCGCAGGGCTTGAGCGCGTGCGGCAGGCGCTCATCGTGCCGGAAAAGACCCCCGAGCCGGTTCATGAAGAACGGGTCCGATTTACGCCGACAGTCCGGACGATGACCGTAACGAACACGGCGGCGGAGCGAGCCGCGAATGAGGCGTTGCGGAGGCGTGTGGCTGAACTGGAAAAGGCGCTCGCAGCCCGCGAGGCCGCACGTGTTCAAGAGCCGAAGAACCCTCCGGAAGAGAAGCGCGACGAGCGTCCACCCCGGCAGTCCTTCACGGAGCGCATGGAGCAATTGAAGAAGGAAAAGCCGGAAGAGTACGCCGAGATTCAGAAACGCCGCGAGGAATTCCGCCAGAGCATGGAGCAGCGGGCGCAGGACCGGGCCGAGTTCATTGCAGCCGTTGACACCAAGAACATGACCGACGCGCAAAAGGAGAATCACGCGAAACTGGTGGAGACCGTGGCGACGGTCAACGAGCTGATGGCGCAAATGGGACAGCCCGGAGTGGAGCACACCCAAGAGATGCACCAGCAGATGGGAGCGGCGATGGGCGCGCTCGGCGAATTGTACGGCGAGGAGCGCCGTTTCCTGCTCGAAGAGACCGGACGCGCAGTCGGCTATCAGGGTTCGCAGGCCGGCGAGTTCGCCGACCAGATGCAGGTGATCATCGACAACACCACGATGCCCAACTTCGGGCGGCGCGGCGGCGGGCGTGACGGTCACGGCGGTGGGCCGCCCGCGCCTGCGGCAGCCGGCCGATAGGGGCTGCGACAAAACCGATTTTTCAATCCAGAATAGTTTTCACATCACTAGCATCCCATAGGCTTGGCCGGCGACATGCCGATTCCCATGATTGGCAT
>CAYMLQ010000046.1:0-24722 GCA_964390795.1 uncultured Lentisphaeraceae bacterium | reverse complement strand
CCTCGGTCATCGGCCCGCCCAAGTCGCGAGAGACCAGTTCCAGGCTCTGCGGCAGCGCCGAGCCCGCGCGCAGCCCGTTGGCCAGACCCATCGTCAGATCGGTCAGCCGGGCCTCAAATAGCCGCTGGCGGTTGGTGAGGCGCCGTTTCAGCCACATTTTCGGAAGCTGGAAGAAGAGCACGGCGGCCAGCAGGCTGCAGCCGCCAAGAATCGGGGCGCTCAAGACATTCACCGCGATCAGAATCGCCGAGCTGGCGCCAAAGCCCAGCAGGGCGGCCGACCAGCAGGCCTGCGAGAGCCGCTCCGGCGTCGTGAAGCGGTAGAGGGGCGCGAGCTGCTGCCGGCCGTCGCTTTTGACGTATTTCCCGGCCGAGCGCTCCAGGCCGATCTGCGCGAGGAGCGGCGTGAGCACCCAAACGCCCCAGGTGACTGCGGCGAACACCAGTGCCAGCACCAAGATTGTAGGCATGAAAGACTCCTGAACCGTTACGATTTGGGAACGAACACGCTCATGTTCAGCCGCAGGTCGCCCTTCAGCTTGAGCGCCTCGATGAACTGCGGGATATTGCCGGTGGCCTCCATCTGCCCCAGCACTTTCCCCTCCGGGCTGAAGCCCGTCTGGTCGAACACGAAGATATCCTGTAGCAGAATGGTGGCGCCCTCGCGCCCGGTCACCTCCGAAACCTGCACGATCTTGCGGGTGCCGTCGGGCAGGCGGTTCTGCTGGACAATCAGGTGAACGGCGGAGGCGATCTGCTCGCGGATGGCGGTGGAGGGAAGGTCATACCCGGCCATCATGACCATGTTCTCGAGGCGCGTGAGCGCGTCGCGCGGCGTGTTGGCGTGCGTGGTCGTGAGCGAGCCGTCGTGTCCGGTGTTCATCGCCTGCAGCATGTCCAGCGCCTCAGGGCCGCGGCATTCGCCGACCACGATGCGGTCGGGCCGCATGCGCAGCGCGTTGATCACGAGGTCGCGGATGGGCACCTTGCCCCGGCCCTCGATGTTGGCTGGCCGCGACTCCAGGCGCACGATGTTGCGGTGGCTGAGCTTCAGCTCCGCCGAGTCCTCGATGGTCACCAAGCGTTCGCCGGGCGGGATGAACTGCGAGAGCACGTTCAGCAGCGTCGTCTTGCCGGAGCCGGTGCCGCCCGAGACCACGATGTTCTGGCGGGCGCGCACCGCCTCTTCAAGAAAGAGCGCCATCTCGGGCGTCATGCTGCCAAAGGCGATCAGATCGTCGGTGGTCAACTTCTTTTTTGAAAATTTGCGTATGGTCACCGACGAGCCGTCCAGAGCCAGCGGCGGGATAATGGCGTTGACGCGCGAGCCGTCAGGCAGGCGGGCGTCGACCATGGGGCTGGCCTCGTCCACATGGCGGCCCAAGGGTTCCACGATGCGCTGGATGATCGCGATCAGGTGGCGGTCGTCGAAGAACCGCGCGCCGGTCTCGAGCAGGCGGCCCTTGCGCTCCACGAAGATACGCGCCGGCCCGTTCACCATCACCTCGTCTACGGTCGGATCACGCAGCATGGGCGAGATCGGGCCATAGCCGACCAGCTCGTCAATCAGCGTCTGCCGGAAGAGGTCGCCGGTCAGGTCGCGCGGCAGCTCGTGGCGCACCTCCCGGATCACCTGGTCCAGAGCCACCTCCAGTTTGGAGCGCAACTCGTCGTCCTGAAGCTGCTTGGTCGCGATTTCCGGCAGGTTCAGCTTGAAGAGCACCTGCTCGTGAATGCGCTTCTTCATCGCCATCATGTCGTCGGTGTAGAGGATGCTCAGGGCCGCCAGGGCCGGATCCATGGCGGCCGCCTCTTCCGTCTCGCGCTTGGACGGTTTGGCGGCCGGCGGCGCCGCGGCCGGCGCCAGCTTGTCCGAGACGAAGGTCAGCGCGTAGCCGCCCGCCTGCAGCCGATCGCCGGCCTTCAGCGCCGCCGGTGCCGTCAGCGCGGCCCCGTTCAGGAGCGTGCCGAAGGTGCTGCCTTTGTCCGTCACCCAGAAGGCGCCGGCCCGGTAAGCGATCGACAGGTGAGACCGGGAAACCTTATTGTCGTTGAGGGCGATACGGTTTTCCGGCGACCTGCCGAGCGTGGTCTCCACGGCGGGATCAAGCACGACGGACTGCTCGTGCCCATCCGGGGCTGTAAGGGTTAGATACGGCATGGCGTTATTAGAAGAAGAAGAAGCGGCGTTTGCGTTTCTCGACCTCGCGCTGGTCGTTCGTTTTGTTCGACTCCTCGAGCGCAGGCGCGGTCTGGAGGGAGACCGGCGCTGATTCCCGAGGCGCGCCCGCGATCTGCGGGCTGAGCAGGATCAGCACCTTGCTGTCCTGCTTGACGTTGTTCTTTTCCGAGAAGAACCAGGAGATCGCCGGCACGCTGCGGAGGAAGGGCACGCCCTCGGTGCTGGACTGTTCGATCAGGCTCTTCATCCCGCCGAGCACGATGGTCTGGCCGAGCGGACAGTTGACCGTGGTCTCGATCCGGTTGCGCTTCAGGTCGTAGTCGTTGCCGACAGGCACCGGGTAGCTAAGCTCCAGGTTCACATCCACGGCGACGGTCTTCGAATCCAGCAGGCCACCCTTGGTCTTCATGATCAGACCGTAGTCGATATCCTCAAGCGAGGTCGCGTCGCGCGTGGCGACCCGCACCTTGAGCGTGCCGCCGCTGTGATAGCTGCGCCATTCCGGCGCATCGTTCTTGAAGGTCATGTGCCCGGCGGTCTGGAAGCGCCCCGGCCCGCCGCCCGCAAAGAACTTCAGCGCGCCCTGCAGCCCGCTGTTGATCGAGTAGGAGCCGCCCCAGCCGTTAGCCCCGCCCAGAGTTCCCTGGTAGCCCGCCGCCGCAGTATCGATAACGAGCAATCCGGCCTTGGCCAGATTCACGCCGATCTGGCGCTCTTCGGCATCGGTGACGCCGACGAACATCACGTCCATTTCCAGCATGGTCGGAACCATCTCCAGATCCAGAACCGCGCTGACGCGCAGGTCGTCCTCCGCGCGGGGGGCTTTGGAGGCTGCGGCGCCGTCTTTCTGCGGCTCCTTGGTCGAGGCCACCAGCCAGTGCTGCGCCTCGATGATCTGGATGATGCGGTCCTTGTCCTTCTGGCAGTAGACCTGCCCCTTGATGAAGATGCTGTTGCCGCTGAACGACAGGCTGATCGCGCCCGGCACAGGCTTGGCAGTCTGCGCGTCCGCATCCACCACCTTGATCCCGGCCTTTTCGAACGCGGCCTTGAGGGAGAGCATCACCTCCGGCGTGGGATGGAACGAGACCAGATTGGCAATCGAGCCTTTGTACAGCTCGCAAACCTTCTGGAGGTAGTTCCAGTGCTCGATGTTGCTGATCTCGCCCTTGAGCATCACCCGGCCCAGATTGATGGTAACCTCCACTTCGGGAAGCGTATCGAGATCGCGCTTGATCGCCACCAAAACGGCGTTGATATTCTCAACCACGTTCACCGTGAAGAGCGCCGAGAGGCCGCCCTCGCCGGTCACCTGCACGTCGGTCGACCCGGCTTTCAAACCCATCACACGCAGCTGCTGCGGCCCCTGCGTCTCCACCTTGGCCACGGTCTGATCCGCCATGCGGAAGCCCTGCACCGGGAAAGGAACATTGATCAGCTCCATCTTCCCCACACTGATCGTCAGAATTTCTGCGTCGGCCGCAACCACCGGACACCAGCCGGAGACAAGCACCAGCGCAGCACTGAGAACCCAAGCTGACCGTGTCAGTACGCTCTTCAACTTCTTACTCATCGTCTTTCCTCCTATTTTTCGACACCCTTCGTTTGGGCTGAGGCCTTCACCTCGCCCGGAACGGCAGGCAGTTCAACAACGGTTAACCCCTTCAACAACTTGGCAAAGGTCGTCGCGTCCACCATCCCGGTGTCCAGCCGGTTGATGGCTGCGGCGTCACCCGGCCTGCGCAACGCGAGCGTCAGCTGCGCGTTCAGCTGCGCGGCCACGAGAACCTGGGCCTCGCGGGGCGGCAGCGACAGAATCAGGTTTCCGCCCGCTGCGTCCCCGTTTTCTTTCGACTGCTGCCCCACGTCCAGCACCCGCACGCGCGGAAACAGCACCAGAGTGGCCAACTGTGAAACTTCTTGCGGCTTGGAAGACAGATCCGCAGAGGCCACGGGGCTGGTGATCTTAAAGGTTCCGATCACCGCGACCTCATCGCCCGGCTGGACAATCTTGGCAATGCCGCCGTCCGGTACCGAAAGCGAAACCGCCCACTCGCCCTCGCCGACAATCTCCGCCATGCTGCGCGACAACCCCACGTCCGAAAGCAGCACGTAGTCGCCCTGCGCGATGGAACGCAACGCCTTCTGCCCCATCACCATTTCAGAGCGCGACCAGAAGATCGCCTGCGCCGGACGGGCGGACATGGGAACCTTCTTCTCCATGATCGAGTCGGCCGTCAGGACATCGCCCGCGTTCAGATCTCGGGCCACGGCCACCACCGTGGTCGTTTTCTCCACCGTCTCCTTGCGCGCCTGCAGCAGCCGGCCGACCGCCAACACCGCCGCAAGCCCCAGCAACACCGCCAATATCAACGGAATAAAGTTCTTCATTTTTTCCTTTCACGGGCGGCCACACAGGGCCGCCCCTACTCCTGCTCCTTGCCCCAGGCAAAGCCGCATTTTCCAATCTCTTTTTCCCATACCATGAACAACACACGGCGTTTCGCGGTGGTCAGAACCAGCAGTTCCGACCGCTCGCGCGAGCGCCCCAAGGAGATCCTTTTGCTGAGCTTCCACCCGTTAGACTTGAGCACCTGGACAAACTCGTCCCGCGCCCCTTCCACGGTTCCGCACATCTCGCCGCTCTGCTGCCACGTCTTCCCCGACCGGTCGTTCGAGGTGACCTGCGCGAGCGGCGGCAGCGGCAACGCCAACTCCGTCTTCAGCTCCAGCGGCACCACCCGCCACTCGCGCGGCGTCTCCGCCCCAGACACGCCCGCGACCGCCAGCGCCGCCGCGCACACGCTGCTCCTCACGCTACTCATGCGGCCATTTCTCCCCCGCGATGCCCGTCCACCGGGTCGCCACCTCGCCGGATGCGGCCACGCCATACTTGTTGCGGATGTAGAGCGGCCTCGCCTCAGCCTCGGTCCGCATCAGCACGACGTGCCGCTGATTGGCCAGCTCTCTCCCGCGCAGCACCGTAAACCCCGGCACCGTCTCGCTGAGGTTGTAAGTCAACTGGCCCAGATTGGCCATGGACTGCACCCAATCCGGCATGGTCACGCGCATCGTCACCTGCCCGCTGGACCCATGCGACCAGTCATAATCGGCGTTAATCGACGCCTGGCTCGCGGTCGGCACATGCTCGGGACTGGGTATCCCGAATCTGTCAGAGAACAGCAACCGGTGAACCGTGTCAGCGTCAACCGCGCCTTTATCCGCGTAACGCAGCCCCCGGTTCCACGCCACATACCGGTCGGCGATCAACAGTTGCTGCCGCGTCACCGTCAGGTCGCCAATCCAGAAAATACCGCCCAGCATGATCAGATACAGCGGAATCGCGATGACGGTCTCCATCAGCACCGCCCCCCGCTGGTTCCTTCTGCGCTTTGCCTGTTTCTGTATCACGCCGTCATTCATACTGTTATAGGATACCGCTCGCCCACGCACTTCACAAGCCTAAAGCAAGCGTCACCGCCGCTCACGCGCTCCACTCGACGAACTGAGGGAACCGCGTATACTCCTCTCCCTGGCTCACATTCTCCGCGCGGGCCTGTGCGGCCCACAGGGCGCTCAGCCCAAGAACCAAGACCACCGTCATCAACGGACCCTTCATGCCGGCCTCCTTTCGTCTTCTCAATGCAACACCCAGCCTTCGGCGGCGCCGTACGAGACCTCGGCACCCTCGCTCATGCCTTTCGGGGCACCCTGCGCGCCAAGACCCCCGCCGCCGCCGTAGAGCGGTCTCCACGGCCCGCCCCTCACCGCGTTCAAAATCTCTCCCGCGGTAGTTCCCGTCCACGCGTGGTTCTTGCCTTTGGCCCAGGCCCGGTGCAGCGGCAGCAGCGTGGCGTCCCAGTCGCTCGTCTTCAGGTTCCACAGCTTCTCGTATCGGTTATCCTCGTACGTCACCTCGTACTGGCCTATGGCATTGACCGCAGACGGGTGTTTGTAACCCGCGATCGCCGCCGATACCGTCCACATGGAGCGGTTGCCGCCGTTCAGGGTGAAGGGTCTGAAGATGCCGAGATCGCCCGTAATCATGAACTGCAGCGGGTTGTTCAGCCGCCGCGTCAGCCCGACCAGCAGGCTGCCTCCTTTGGCGAAGTACTCCTCTTTCAGAACCTGCGGCTTGGCCACGGCGGTGTTGTAGTACCGGGTTGACTGAAAATCGTAAATTTCCGGATCATCGCCCTTGACGAAGCTGGAGCCCGAGATGGTGAGGGCCGGGTTGATCGTACAGACGCCCTGGATGACGACCCAGATCGAACTGGTCCAATCCCACTCGGAGATCAAGATCGGGTGGCCCCGCCTATACCCGCGCTGGATGCCGGGCGGCCCTCCGTCCAGATACTGTTTCACAAACCAGGTATCGGTACCCTTCTTGAAGACGTCGCTCGCGTGCTGTCCCTGATTGGGAATGTAGCCGGCGTGCCGCAGGAAATCCTCTTCGTCAGCAAGACCCAGCACCCGGAAATTGTTCTGCTCGGGCTGCGTCTCCTGCCTGAGCACATACTGCATCCGGGCGCCGCCGGCAAATCCGTCGTTCCACGTGTCCCGTGTGTTCGCCCTCAGGGTCTCCTCCACCGTCTTCTCGATCCGCCCCGGCAGTTTTTGGAGCAGCTCCTTCTCCTTGGCGTTCATCTGGTCGATCTGCGTCCGGCATTTATCGATGGGATCGGCCAGAGCCGTATAACTCTTGTCCTGCGCCGCGGCCTGCGTCCGGGCGCTTTCAATCTGGTCGTACGTCACCCAGTGATGATTGTTGAGCACGATCCGCTTATGGCTGATGCTGTTTCCGACGACAGCGCCCTTGCCGGTCACATAATAGGGCACGCCCCTGTTACAACTGGGTATATTATAAATTCGCATGCTATCATTGTCGGCTTTCCACCTTTTAAGCGTCAGCCACAGCCATTTGTCGACCACGTAGTCCATCTCCATCCGGACCATCTGCGCATAGGTCCACGACATCGCGCGGTTGATCGCCGCCAGGCGGCTGTTGCAGTCCGCCTGCACGATGGCCGCGGAGTAGGCGGCCGCGTCGGCGGCGTTCTGGAGTTCGATACGCTGCCGGATGGTCTCGCCCCCCGTAAAGATCGCGCTGGCCATCATGAAGATCGAGAGAAAGACGATCACCGTCAGGGCCAGGACGACCCCGCTCTCCTCTTTCCATAACCGCAGCGCGGCTCTGTTCACGGCGTTCAGCATAGTCACCAGACTGGCATTGATTACCACATTCTCGGCTGCGTCACATAGGGTTTAGGCAAAACGACCACCTCGGTAAACCGGATGTGCGGATAATTGACCACATCCGCAGCGCCGATATTGCCCGTGGGGTCAACGCGCTGGTTCACGTACTCCTGACCGCGCAGCCACGGGTTCATCCCGTAGCCGATCATCGGCCCGACCAGCGGAAAGACCAGCGCGAAATCGAACGTCACGGTCGCCCGGACGTTCCACTGCCCCACCGCGGCGATCGCCACCGTGGTTTTGCGTCCCACGCCGCCGGAATCGGGGATCGCGCCCCAGCCCGGTATCTGCCTGTCCGGCTCACCCGCGCGGCTCCCGATCGAAATCCACGCGCAGACCTGCTCGGCGGCCTGCTCGCAAACGCTGATGACGCCTGGCGCGCTCGTATTCTCAGTCGTATGGCACACCAGCGCCGCGCGGGCCGCACAGTAGGCCGCGTAGTGTACCACCTGCTTGGCCATCCACATGTGCGCGAACTGCATGCAGGCCAGCATCAGCGTCAGGATGAGCGGAAACGCGATGACGAACTCCATCATCACCGAGCCGGCGCACAGACGGTGGGGACGCCTCCCCGAGGCGTCCGCAACGCAGGCTCGGAGAGCCCGCGCCACCCGGTACGCACCACCCGGAAGTCTTTTTCCTCTGTGTGAGACCGTCATGTCAATCACGCGACATCCTGTAGGATCGCTATCACCACGCCAGCGCCACAATCAGTCCGACCGCGATGGGCACACTGAACGGAATGCGAACCTGCGCCGACTCTTTCGGCGGCAGGACCGAGGCTCCTGCCTGGCGGTCATAGCGCCAGTCAAAGGCGCACCGCGCAAGGTGCTTGAGGCGCGCGCCGTTGAGATGGCCCGACACCAACATCAGCACGCCCATCACCAGCCCCGCCAGCGAGGTGACCCAGAGCAGCAGCAGCAGCTTGCCCCACCCGACAATCGCGCCGGCGGCGAAGAGCATCTTCACATCTCCGCCGCCCGCGCCACGCAGCAGAAACGGGAGGAGCAGAAACGCGCCCGCTCCCGCCGCCGCCGCGAAACCGTCCAAAAGGAACGGCCACCCGCCGAAGCCCAAACGGCCCGCCAACGCCACGACAGCCCCGCCCAACGTCAGCCAGTTTGGAAGGATCCGCCACCGGAGGTCGTAATAGGACAGGATGCTGCCCCACACCGACCCGAAAAGCAGGGGAATCCACCAGAGTGACGGGAGGGGCATAGGCTGTCGTCTTCCGTTCCGATCAGGCTACCGGTCCGCATGCTCGCGGCGATAAGCCTCGTTCTGCGTCTCCGCTGCAGTCGCATCCGTTTTCGCTTTTTGCGTGCTCGTGGAGGCGGAGCCCGACTCGCCCGCCATGGCGTGGGTCGACGTCGACATGTTAGTGACCACGCCGCGGCCAAAGTACATGACGGCCACGACAGCCGCCGCCGCGATCAGCACGGCCAGAATGACGTATTCCATCATCACGCCGCCTGCGCGGTCGCCCAGCAGCCGGCACAACACCTTCTTCATCTTGCTCTTCATGTTCTTCTCCTTTGGCGAAATACTCGCCCGATGCCTGCCCCTTTTTCGTACCGATTGGACGCGTCACGGCAGCGGCAGGCAAAGACCGCTCATGACCATCCGATACCGTTGCACAAACGCATTCCCTAAAAGTCCGAAGTCGTTGCCCGCAACCGGGCCATCCGGCGAGAACGTCTGCCCGCTGACATTCACCAGCCCGACTGAAACGCCCACCAGCGGAAGAATGATGATCATCGTGATCAGCACATACTCCATCAGCACATCGCCGCGTTCTTCGCTCAAGCGGCCGCGCCCGAATAGCCAGCGCTTCACGACCGGTATGCCCTTTATCGATGCCATCTTTACATACTCCAAAACCATCGCATTGATAAAATACTCTTACGCGATGGCAATTGCAAGGTCAAACATACCAGCAAAAATCCTAACTCCTCCTTTGTTGCAGGCTGGCGGCGCCAGCCTGCGAAACAGCCTGCCAGCCAGCGCCCTGCGGGACGCCTCCGGCTTCGAGCATCGGGCAGAGCAGCGTACGGTTGCAGCCCAGCGTCGGGAGGAGCGGGAAGGCGTGTCGGCGCAGGTCCGGCCCGCCCACCCGCGCCGGGTGGATCAGGCAGCCCACCCGCCCCTCGGCACGGTCGAGATACCCCGCGAAACAGCAGCTCCCGTAACACCGCTTCCAATACCACGCGCTGAGCCCCAGCGTCAGCGGCACCAGCCACGCCGCCAGCAGATGGTCGCGCCACCCGCCGCGCGACAGATGCAGGCGCACGAGATCCCGCAGGCGCGGGCGCCGGCCCGGCCGGAGATACGTCTCGGCCGCGCGCGTGTTCGCGTCGAGATAGGCGGCGAGCCGCTCGGGCCGCCAGCGCATGTTCACGCAGCAGCCGCAGCAGCCTTGTCTGAAGTCCTGGCAGGTCATGGGGGACTCCTCACATCGACGTGTCAACGCGCATCCGATGGTGCTTGAGGTGCAGGTTCGCACCCCGGATGATGATTTTCTCCTCCTCGCGGCGCACGTCGAGAGGCTCGCCCGACCAGACCGTCCACCCGCGCGTCGACGCCCGCGCGTAGAGATGCTCCAGCGTGTCGGTGAAGCGCTCCTGGCCGCGCCAGAACGGCAAAGGGCCGAGCCGGTGGATCAGGGGCGCGGGCGTGGACGCCTTCGGGGCGGCCCCGTAATCGTCGAACGCGGGCCGCGGCGTCCCGTAGAAGCCCTCGCTCGCGGGCGGCGTCTCGGACGCGGACTCCGCCGCCGGCAGCGGCGGCGCGAAAGGCGCTTCCCCCACCAGCTCCGCCCGGCTGACCCCCCGCAGGGCGAGCAGGAGCAGCGGGTTCTTCGTGATGGTTTCGCCCAACAGGAAGTACACGGCCGCCAGATGCTTGCACGGGTTCGCCCAGTCGGGACAGGAGCAGCGGCTGGTGAGGTCTTTGGTGCGCTGCGGGAAGAGCGGGCAGCCCTCGGCGCGGAAGAGCGGTTCGATCTCGAACGGCAGGTCGCCCACCAGCAGCCGCGCGATCAGCAGCGGCCGCCGCCAGAGCGCCTGGACGATGCGCTCCTTGGCCGCGCCCTCCACGCACTGGAACAGGATCACGCTTTCATACGGCTCCAGCGAGGAGCCTTGCACGCTCGCGGATACGCGGCCGCCCTGGATCGAGAGCGCGGACACCTGTCCGGAAACCGCATAGTTGCGGCCGCGCCCGAGGCGAGCGCCCAGACGGAAGTTCTCCAGCACTTCGGTCCAGCGCCGGCTCCACCACGTGCGCGGGTGGCCGCCGTGCGGACTCTGAGCGCGGATGCCGCCCTTGACGGTCAGCGGCGTCCGCAGCGCATGTTTCTTCTTTTTGCTCATGTTCGTTTGCTTCCGGACGACGGGCGGCGCGCCCCCTACTCGTCCACCACCGCGGCCTCCGATAGCCGCAGGATGTCGCGCAGCTCGGTGTTCGAGAGTTCGGTCAGGAACGCCTCGCCGCTGGTCACGATCTCGCCCGCGAGCGCGGTCTTGCGCTCGATCATGGCGTCGATCCTGTCCTCCAGCGTGCCGCCGCAGATGAACTTATGCACCATCACGTTGCGGGTCTGCCCGATGCGGAAGGCGCGGTCCGTGGCCTGGTTCTCCACCGCCGGATTCCACCAGCGGTCGTAATGGAACACGTGGGTCGCGCGGGTCAGGTTCAGGCCGGTGCCGCCGGCTTTCAGGGACAGGACGAAGGCCAGCGGCTGCGCGGACTCCTGAAACTCCTGCACGAGACGGTCGCGCGCCTGGCGCGGCACGCCGCCGTGCAGGAACGGCATGTCGCGCCCGAACACGTGGCACAAGTGGCGCTTGAGCAGCCCGCCCATCTCGGCGTACTGCGTGAAGACCAGCGCGCTCTCGCCGCGCTCGAAGACCTCTTCGAGCATCTCCTCGAGACGCACGAGTTTGCCGGAGCGGCGGGGCAGGGGGGTTGACTGGCGGAGATAGTGCGCGGGATGGTTGCAGACCTGTTTGAGGCGCGTGAGCACGGCCAGGATGAGGCCGCGGCGGGACGCGCCCTCGGCCTGCTCAAGCTCGCGCTGAAAGGCTTCAAGCACCTCCTCATACAGCTTGGCCTGCTCGGGCGTCAGCGGACAGTACACCTTGCCCTCCACCTTTTCGGGCAAGTCCGCGATGATCTGTTTATCGGTCTTCAGGCGGCGCAGGATAAAGGGCGTGGTGACGCGCCGCAGCCGTGTGCGCGCGCTGGCATCGGTGCCCGACTGGATCGGACGGTAAAACGTATCGCGGAAGACCGTCCGCTTGCCCAGCATGCCGGGATTGAGAAAATCCATGAGCGACCAGAGGTCGCCGACGTGGTTCTCCATCGGCGTGCCGGTCAGCGCGATCCGGTACGCGGCCGGCAGGGCGCGCGCGGCCTGCGCCTGATGGGTGTCGGGATTCTTGATGTTCTGCGCCTCATCGAGCAGAAGGCCCGCCCACTCCACTTTCCGCAAGTCGGCGTAGTCGCGATACAGCAGATGGTAGCTGGTGATGACCATGTCCACGCCCAGCGTCTCGCGCGAAAAAGAGTCCCCGTGCCACCGGCCGGGCCCGTGATGCAACAGGACGCGCAGGTCCGGCGCGAAGCGCTGCGCCTCCTTCACCCAATTGCCCAGCACGGACATCGGCCCGACGAGCAAGACGGGGCGCTTCTCTCCAGCCGCCTTCTGGTGCAGCAGAAAAGCCAGCGCCTGGATCGTCTTGCCGAGACCCATGTCGTCCGCGAGGCACGCGCCGAACCCCCACGTCCTCAGGTAAACCAGCCAACTGAAGCCCCGCACCTGATAGGGCCGAAGTTCGCCGCAAAAGGCGTCCGGCGTGTTCAGGGTCTCAAAGGCCTCCTCGCCGCACAGGCGCTTCAGGAAGGGGTCAAGCCAGCCGCAGCCCCTGACAGCCGAGACGTCCAGGCCGTAGTGGCCTGCCCCGGTCCCCAGGGCCATGCGAACGACCTCCAGCGCCGAATGCGTATCGCCTGTCTTGCGCCGCCCCACGCGGAGCGCGTTCTGAATCTGCCGCACGTCCACCTGAATCCATTTCCCCCGGAAGTGGACCAGCGGCGACTGCGCGTGCAGCAGGCCTTCCAGCTCTTCCGGCGTGACCGGCTCGCCGTTGAGCGTGACCGACCAGCGGATGTCCACTTTTTCATCGAGCGCGGCGCTCGGCGTCTCGGCCGCCGTCTGATGCGGAGAAGCGTCCGCCTCCAGCGAGAGCGCGTGCGCCTCACCCTGCCGCCACCACGGCGGCAGCCGCACCTCATACCCCGCCGCTGCCAAAAGCGCGCTGGAGACGGTCAGGAACGCGTGCGCCTCCAGTGAGGACAACAGACAGCTCAAGCCGTCCGCTTGCGCCTCCGCGCCGCCCAGCGGAGGAAAGAGCATGGCGGCCTGCCCAAGGGAAAGCAGCATGTTTTCGGTCGGCCGGTCGCAGCCGGCGGCGCCGAACGACGCCTGAAGGGTCCACGGCTGCGAGGGCTCCGGCGGCTCCAGCAAACGAAGCGTCACCTGCTCATCGCAGGCGCGCCCCCCTTCAACCGGACGGCGCCACAGGTCCAGTTGGCCGTGGAGCGTTTCCAACTCGGCGGCAACCTCCCAGCGGACCCCGCGCGACTCCCCCCGCAAGGCCGAAAACCAGGCGTCGTGCGCACTGTAGTGTTTGCCGCGCTCGGCTTGCGCGAGCGAAAGCGTCGTCACCACGCTGACCCTCACGAGGCGATCGACCATCTCTTCGATAAACGCTTCCGCCGCAGCGAGCGGCGGGCGGCCACAGACGGCCGACGCCGGCAGACGCTCTGCCAGCCGGGACAGGCGCCGGTCCTCTTCGCGGTCGATGGCGGGCCGCCACCACGCTTCATAGCGGCCGTCTGCCATCTTCCGGAGGGAGGGCAGGAAACGGCCGCGGGCCACCAGCGCGCCCGCGTAGCGGAACAGCTCGCAGAAGCCGAGCAGATCCTCTGCGGCAAACAGCTCAGCGGCCAGATGCGGCTCCTTGCAGCGGCCCAAGAGCGCGATGGACGCTTTCCAGGTGACTTCAAGTGCGCTGACATTCCACTGCGACAACAGAACGGTGTCTTGCTCTGTCGCTTCGGCCGGAAGATCCGCATCAAAAAGAAAAGGATGGGAGGGATGGGGCGCAGCCTCTCTGCGCCTGCGGCGCGTGGGCAGCGTCAGCACGAGCGTTTGCGCGCTCCAGCCGCTCTCAGCGGCGCAAGGTATCAGCCTAGACAGCGCCTCTCCGAGTCGCATGGCTCCCGGATCAAACGGCGACATCGCGGGATGCCTGGGGCAAACGTCCGGAAGAAAACTTGCACCGCAAGCCTCCTGTTCCCCCCAAACGAAGAGGCTGCCCTCACTCCAACATGTGTGCAGGATGATCATGACCAACCGTACATTATACCGCGTATGCGTCTTGTACAACAGCGGTTAAGCAAAAATAAATTGCCGCGTCAGGCGTCAGGCGCATGGCAGTTCTGTTGAGGTCGGTAATTCGTAATCGTAATCTTGATCGTAATCATAATCTTGATACGCAGCACGTCCGCTGATCGTATTCATGAGGAACAGGCCGAATATGAGACCGACACAGCCGGAGATTAGCGGATTACGATTAGGATTAGGATTACGATTAAGAAGGGTATCCACCAACAGAACTGCCATGCGCCCTGTCGTGCCGCACCAAGGGCAGGTTCCCCGTAACCCGCCGCCGGTCCCCGTGTCGCGACATTGCCCTGCGGACGCCTGCGGGGAGGCGTCCCTACCGGGCTTCGCACGCCCAGCATGCCTGCCTTGTCGCACCGGGGGGCGGCTTGATCGTGGAGACAGGAGAGATGAGGGTGAAAGATAAGGGTCAAAGATGAAGGCAAGGCACCCCTCATCTTTCACCCTTATCTTTTACCTTAATCCATCCCTACCCTTACCAGCCTTGGGGTGCGGCGGGCCTGTCAGGCTGCGCGGCCGGACGGTTGGGAGGCCCGTTCTTTTCGCGGGCATCCCGCTCGTCGTGCCACTTCTTCTGCTCTTCATTCAGAATGGCCGACGCTTTTTCGCGCTGTGTCGCCGTGAGCGTATCGCGAATGACGATCAGGCGTTTCGTCGCGAGTTTAGCCTGCTCCGTGCGGCTTTTGCCGATGCGCTCGATGATTTGCATCATCTCATCCGTATTCGCGCCCGCCTCAGACAGCACTTTTTTGGCGATCTCGGCCTGTTCGAGAGCCGCTTTGCCGATTTCCTCATCCAAGGCCTGCGAAAGCTTGTCGATCGCCTCCAGCTCCCTCTTCAATTGGGCCGCCTGTTCGCCTTTGATACCGACCTTGTCCATGAATTCCTGCGACAGGACGCGCCTTCCAATCCAGTTCCCCCGGTTGATCGTGGTGCGCGGGCGGCGCTGTCCATCGCGCTCGTTCTGCTGGCCGAACGCTGAGGCGCAGGCCAACACGAGAACCGCGGCCCATTGAATGGCGTGTTTGTTCATTCTGCTTCTCCAGAGGTTATTCCTTCGTTTCCTGAGTGTTTGAACGTCCGCACAGTCCCTTTATTGCCCCATGTTCATAAATTTTAAAAAGAGCCCCCTCTTTTTTCTCGTCCGCTTCAACCGGCATATGTGCTCCCTCTGAGACCAACCGCATGTTTTACCCTTTCTACGTCAGTCTGACCTCTGTTTGAAGCGTGTGAGCCTTCCTCATGTGAGCCGTATGTGAGTCTTTATGTTGAATATAATCTGTTAAAATGCAATAGGTTATGACTTTTACATTTTTTCTCTTTACACGCTTTTAACACGTCGCACGTTTGCGGAGGGTTGTTTACAACTTGTTTTCGCTTCACCTTTTTGACGCGTGGCCAGCCGCTGTCATTTCGCGTAACCTCTTAAAACGTGGGGAGTTATCCCCACCCACCCCCCCCTGTTCATAACCTGTTCACTGATTGATTATTTTTTTCCCTTGTACGGGGGGGGGTAAATGTGGTTCAACTGTATTGTCGATTGGGGTCATTTTTTGCCCTCCTCAGGAGGTAGCCTGTCGGACCTGTTTTTACCCATTTATGAATGCTCAGGAATTGTGGACAAACGCGTGCGCGCATCTCAAGAGTGTTTTGAACAGTGATGTGTATGCCCGCTGGATCGAGATCATCAAGCCGGTCGCTATTCAAGACAACCTGTTTGTCTTGAACGTCGATAACGACTTCTGTCAGACGTGGCTGGAAGACAATTACCAGGATTTCATCGTGGATGCTCTGCGCTCGGCGGGAGCCCCGAGCGAGCTGGCTGTCCGCTTTGTCGTGAAAACGTTTGACGCTTCGCTGGAACCGCCCGTCTCCGAAACCGCCCACTCCAAAGCCGACCCTAAACCGGTTTCGAAGAAGCGACATAAAGTGAACGGGAACCCGATGGCCCGGCCGCTCAATCCGATCTTTTCGTTCGAAAATTTTGTGACCGGCCCCTCCAACAGCTTCGCGCATGCCGCGGCCCTCGGCGTCTCCCAATCCCCTGGCCGAGCTTACAACCCTCTCTTCATCTACGGCCAGACCGGCATCGGAAAGACGCACCTGATGCAGGCTGTGGGCCACCGCGTGCTCCTGTCTCCGGGGATGAGCGTCAGCTATGTGTCCTCTGAAACGCTGCTGAACGAATACGTCGAGGCGCTGAAGAACCGCACAACCATGGAGTTTCGCAACCGCTACCGCAGTACGGACGTGCTGCTGGTTGACGACATCCAGTTTCTTGCGGGAAAAGAGAGTCTTCAGGAGGAGTTTTTCCATACCTTCAACGCTCTTTACGACTCCCACAAGCAGATTATCATGACCAGCGATCTGCCCCCGCGCGATTTGAAGGGTCTTGAGCCGCGCTTGGTTTCCCGGTTCGAATGGGGCCTGGTCACCGAAATCGAGTCGCCCGACTTTGAAACGCGTTTGGCCATTCTTCGCTATAAGCAGTCGCTTACAAAAGTCCGCCTGCCGGATGACCTGCTGACCTTTATCGCGGACAACATCAAGTCGAACGTGCGCAGTTTGGAGGGTGCCCTGACGCGGGCGGTCTCGTTCGCCTCGCTCAACAGCCAGATGGGGCTGACGCTCGATATGCTCCGCAACCTGCTGAAGGATCAGTTGAACGATGAGCGCCAGAAGGACTTGTCCTTCGATGACATTCAGAGGATGGTGGCCGATTATTTCGACTTGCGACTCAGTGACATGTCCAGCAAACGACGACCCCGCTCGCTCTCGGCGCCGCGTCAGGTGGCCATGTTTCTGTGCCGTAAACTCACGCGTTCCTCCCTTCCTGAAATCGCCAATTCATTCGGTAAGACCCATGCCACCGTGGTGCATGCGTGTAAAACCATTCAGGACCGCCTTCAGGTGGAATCCGACTTGCGCGATTCGGTGCGCGAACTCACGCGTAAATTGGGCCGCGATCCGGTCACTTTCCATCTGTGACAGCCTCGCTTCAATAAGCTGTTGATAACCTTACGATACCCCGTTCACTCTTCTTCACTTATGACTCACTTATCATCAACCCCCTTATCCGAGTCCCCTTTCATCACCGTGAGCTTTCAGGTTATGAACAGCTTATGAGGCTCAACTTAAGTACGGTAACTTGTTACTGTATAGCATTTTACAACGTTATCAACAGATCTTTTGCACGCTAATAATACGACTAATCAGTCTTTACTTTAATACCTGTAATAGTCTAAACTCTTCGTTTCACATTCGGGTAAAGAAGCGAGATTGGGAAGTCATCCACAGAGGGAGTTGCGGAAATGAAGTTTTCTATCGTTCGGTCAAAGTTTCTTGAGGGCTTGCAGAAGGTTCAAAACGTGGTGTCCGCCAAAGGGTCGCTTCAGATCCTGTCGAATGCGTTGCTTCATGTTGAAAATAATCAACTGTGCATCACTACGACCGATCTCGATATCGCCGTTCGTTGCTTTGTCGAATGTGAAGTCGAGCAGCCGGGTAGCACCACGCTGCCGATTCGGCGCCTCGCCAGCATCATCCGCGAATTGGACGAGGGGCGGATTCTGGTCGAAGTGAATGACGAAGATGTGGCGACGGTTCAGTGCGGCTCCTCCTTTTTCAAAATCCTCGGTTTGCCGATGCGCGATTTTCCGCCGGTGCCGGCCACCGAGGGCAAGGTCTGTTACCGGATCGACCAGGGCGCGTTCCGCGAGATGCTGCGCAAGACGAGCTATGCCGCGTCACAGGACGAGACGCGGCGCGTGCTGAACGGCGTGCTGCTGGCGTTCAAGGACAACAAGCTGACCATGGTAGCGACCGACGGCCGCCGCCTCGCGCTGGTGGAGCACGAGATCGAGTTTCCGCCCGAGGCCGAGACCGAGATGATTCTGCCGACCAAGGCGGTCAGCGAGCTGATGCGCATTCTGGGCAACGACGGAGACCTGAAAATCTACGCACAGAAAAACCAGATCATTTTCGAGCTGGGCACCACGATGCTGAGCAGCAAACTGATCGATGGCGTCTATCCCAATTACCGCCAGGTCATTCCCAGCGGCTGCGACGAGCGCGTGACCATCGAGCGGGAACAGCTGCTGTCGGCTCTGCGCCGCGTCTCCGTGGTGACGACCGATAAGTCGAATGCGATGCGCCTGACCTTTTCAGCCAACCAGCTGACGATCACGATCAATACGCCGGATGTGGGCGAGGGACGCGACACCGTGCCTGTCAAATATGCGGGCAAGGAGATCTCGATCATTTTCAATCCCGAGTATGTAATGGACCCGCTGAAGAACATCGACGACGATGAAGTGTTCATCGAGATGAACGACGGACATAGCCCCGCGCTGTTGAAGTGCAGCATTCCTTTCTTGTACGTCTTGATGCCGCTGAGAATCAGTTAGCATGTTCTGAAAAAACAGGGTTGCGTTGCACGCCTGTTTTTGAGTATGATGGTTTTCCGTTTTTGAGAGAAGATAGCGATTGCCTCATGGTGTAACGGTAGCACAGCAGCCTCTGGAGCTGCTTGTTTAGGTTCGAATCCTAATGAGGCAACCATTTTGAGAAGGCCCGAATAAACCAAGCGAATCAAGGTTGTTCGGGTCTTTTTGCATTCTTAAGTCAGGAGTAGCGAGCGATGTCGTCTACGGTTGAACATCCGGATACAGGCTTGGAATCACTGCCTCGGCTCGTCGAGGAACTCTCCATCATGCCGCGCCAGATCATCGCGGTGGCCCGCCTTCTCGCCGAAGGAAACACGATTCCGTTCATTGCACGTTACCGCAAAGAGGTGCATGGCGATCTCGATGAGGTTCAGATCGGGAAGATTCAGGAGAGGCTCACGTATTACCGGGAGCTTGAGGAACGGCGCTCCACGATCCTGAAGTCGATCGAAGAGCAGGGAAAACTGACGGACGAGCTGAAAGCGAAGATTCTGTCGTGTGTTTCAAAAACGGCGATGGAGGACATCTACCTGCCCTTCAAGCCGAAGCGCCGCACCCGCGCCATGATCGCGCGGGAGAAGGGCCTTGAGCCGCTGGCCTTGCTGATTTTCGGGCAGACGTCAGCGAATCCCGCGGCCGACGCGGCCGCCTTTGTGAGCGATGAGAAAGGCGTGGCCGATTGCGAGGCGGCCCTGAGCGGCGCGCGGGATATCGTGGCCGAGATGATCGCGGAGAACGCGGACGTGCGCGGCCTGGTGCGGCAGACCTTCTTTAACGAGGGACTGGTGGTGTCGGAGGTGGTCGATCCCAAGCCAACCGAGCCGACCAAGTTCGAACAGTACTACGATTTCAAAGAGAAGGTCTCGACGATCCCTTCGCACCGGTTCTTGGCGATCCGCAGGGGCCAGGCCGAAAACGTGTTGCGCGTGCGGCTCACGTGCGATTCAGAACCTATTTTGCGGCGCATCGGCGAGATGCTCCGGCTGAACGAGAAGGCGCCGACCGCTCTGCAGTTGAAAGCGGCGATCGAGGACGGCTATAAGCGGTTGATCGCGCCCAGCGTCGAAATCGATGTGACGGTCGAAATGAAAATGAAGTCCGACCGCGCGGCGGTCGAGATTTTCGCGCAGAACCTCCGCAATCTTCTGCTTCAGGCGCCGATGGGAGAGAAGAAGGTGATCGGCATCGATCCCGGCCTGCGCACCGGCTGCAAATGCGTGGCGCTGGACGCCACCGGTAAGTTTCTCGAAACCTGCACCATCTATCCGTCGCAGGGTGATCGCAAAGCGATCGAGGCCAAAGTCGATGTGTGCAAGCTGGTGTCGAAATACCGCCCCTATGCCGTGGTGATCGGCAACGGGACGGCCGGGCGCGAGACCGAAACCTTTGTGAAGGGCGTGTTCAAAGAGGCCAACGTGAAGGACGTCATGGTCGTTTCGGTCAACGAGTCCGGCGCGTCGGTCTACAGCGCGTCGGAAGTGGCGCGCGAGGAGTTCCCGGATCTCGACCTGACCATCCGCGGCGCGATCTCCATCGGCCGCCGCCTGCAGGACCCTCTGGCGGAACTCGTCAAGATCGACCCCAAGGCCATCGGCGTCGGGCAATACCAGCACGATGTGCACCAGCAGCTGCTTGTCGACAAGCTCGACGATGTGGTGGTGAGCTGCGTGAATCATGTCGGCGTGGAGCTGAATACGGCGAGCGCCCCCCTGCTGACGCACGTGTCTGGCATCGGCGCCACCATGGCCAAGAAGATCGTCTCCTACCGCAACGAGAACGGCGCCTTCTCGAACCGCAAGCAGTTGAGCAAGGTGCCCGGACTCGGGCCGAAAACCTTTGAGCAGGCTGCCGGCTTCTTGCGGATACGGGGCGGGACGCATCCGCTGGACGCCTCCGCCGTACACCCCGAGCGCTACGAGCTGGTGGAGCAGATGGCCAAAGATCTGGGCGTGGAGCTGGCGACGCTGATCGGCAACGCGGCGTTGGTTGAAAAAATCCCGCTCTCCAAGTACGTCTCGGAGTCGGTCGGCGAGCCGACGCTGCGCGACATCATCGCCGAACTCAAGAAGCCGGGCCGCGACCCGCGCGCGACCTTTGAGAAACCGGCCTTCCGCGACGATGTCACGGAGTTCGAGCATGTGCAGGAAGGCATGGCTCTCGAAGGCGTCGTGACCAATGTAACAGCCTTCGGCGCGTTCGTGGATATCGGCGTCCATCAGGACGGGCTCATCCATGTGTCCGAACTCTCGGATCGCTTTATCCGCGATCCGGCTGAGGTGGTGAAAACCGGCGACCGCCTGAAGGTCCGCGTGCTGAGCATCGACAAGGCGCGCCGCCGGATCGCCCTGAGCGCCAAAACGCCGTCGGCGGCGGGGGCGCGTCCCGCGGCCGGACCGAGTTCCGCACCGCGGCCGGACAGCCAGGGCAGCCGCCCTGCCGGCGGCGGCGGGTTCCAGCCGCCGCGCCCGCGCGACAGCCGCCCGCCGCAGCGCGTGAGCGGGTTTAACGCGAACCCCTTCGGCGGGCTGTAGTACACAGGACAAGATGTTTTTTTCGGCCAGGATTACAGGATTCACACGATTTTAGCCTTTGAATTCAATCATGAAAATCCTGTAATCCTGTCAAAGTATCCGAAGTTTGTAGCTGTACAGACAACTAGCGCGGCAGAGCAATGGTGGGAAGGGCGATGGGTGTCCGCGATGTCATCATCGCTGGGCGTCTCCGGGTGCGTTTCAACTCCTAACTCCTAACTCCTAAATTCTCCTTCGGTTGGCTTTCTCGCAGAGGTGCTATGACCGCTCAGACAGATCCTTCGGTGGACTCCCCGATCGCCGCGCTCGCAACAGCGCCCGGACCCGCTGGCGTCTGCGTGGTGCGCGTCTCTGGGGCGGGCGCGTTGGCGCTGGGAGACCGCCTGGCGCCGCTGGCCCGCCTCAAGCCGTCGCAGCGCGAGGGCGGCACCTTCTTCCACGCGCGCGTCGTGCATCCGCTGACCGGTGAAACGCTCGACGACGCTGTTTTTCTGATCTACCGGGCGCCGCACAGCTATACCGGCGAGGAGACGCTCGAGCTGCAGGGCCACGGCGGTGCGGTGCCTGCCCGCCGGCTCCTGGAGGCCGCGCTGGCGGCCGGCGCTCGGCTGGCGGAGCCGGGCGAGTTCACCCGTCGCGCGTTTCTGAACGGACGCCTGGACCTGACCCAGGCCGAGGCGGTCTGCGACTTCATCCAGTCCAAGACCGAACGCTCCGCGCACGTCGCGCGCGCCCAGCTCGACGGCGCGCTGGGGCAGCGGATCGGCGCGCTGTACGAGCGGATGACCGGCCTCTGCGCAGAGGTCGAGCATCTGCTGGATTTTGACGAGGGCGAGCTGCCGGATACCTTCGCGCAGCAGGCTGCGGCACGCCTCGCCGAACTGACCTGCGAGGTCGATGGTCTGGTGCTCACGTGGAACGAGGGCCACCTCTTGCGGGACGGTGCGCTCGTGGTGCTCAGCGGCCGGCCGAACGCGGGGAAGTCCTCTCTGCTGAACGCGCTGCTGGGGCGGAACCGCGCGATCGTACATGCGGTGCCGGGAACGACGCGCGATGCGATCGAAGAGACCTACGCCCTCAACGGCGTGCCGCTGCGGCTGGTGGACACGGCAGGCCTGCGTGAGACCAACGACGCCGTCGAGGTCGAGGGGATCGGCCGGGCGCGGGCGCTGATGCGGCAGGCCGATCTCAACGTGCATCTGGTGGATCAGTCCGAGCCGTGGGTGCCGTTGGCGGAAAGCGAGCTCGCCGTGCTGTCCGCAGGCCGGACGCTGCTGGTGCTGACCAAGTGCGACCTCCCGTCCGCCGGGGAACTGCCGCTGCCGGACGGGCTGACGCACGTTCGGCTGTCGGCAAGAACAGGCGAGGGCATCGCTGCGCTCAGAGCGGCGGTGAGCGCGAAGCTGGGGCTGGATCACGAGTCACCCGGGCAGCCGGTGGTGTCGGTGCGACATGTCACCGAACTGCGGCTGGCAGCCGGCCAGGCGCGGCTGGCGTCAGAGGCTTTGGCAGCGGGGGCTGCGCATCTGGTGATTGCGGCCAATCACCTGCGCGAGGCTGCTGAGGCGCTGGGCCGGATTGTGGGGCGCGTCTATTCCGACGACCTGCTCGACGCCATCTTCAGCCGGTTCTGCGTGGGCAAGTGAGAATTCGGCATTACCCATTCGTTTGCTCCCGTTCCTCTGGCGGATGGCTTACATGAACACGATGCCTCTTCGGTAGGGACGCCTCCCCGCAGGCGTCCGCAGGTCATTGTGGTGCGATACATGGACCGGCGGCGGGTTACGGGGACCCCGCCCTACCCTTTCGGCATGCGCTTGAAACGTTCGTGCGACGCCCGGTAGGGACGCCTCCCCGTTTCACTGACCGGGTGCTCCCCCGAACGAAACCGGAGTCGCGGCGGCTCAGCGGGGACGCTTCGCCCTACCTGCTCCGCACCTGTCAACTGCTTGGCCGCAAGCGGTAGGGCGAAGCGTCCCCGCTGAGCCGCCGTCAACGGTTCTCGTTTCCGTTTGAAGTCAGTGAAACGGGGATGCGACGCCCGGTAGGGACGCCTCCCCGCAGGCGTCCGCCGGTCATTGTGGTGCCCGCATCAGACTTGAGCGTTGAAAGTTGAGCCTTCCTGATCTCGACGGAAAATATGATTACACATGTGTCGGTGCTAGCGGTTCTGCGTTTGGTATTTCATTGAGCGAGGCGTGATCGGGCGTTTCCCCGTTCCACTGACTTCATCAAATACGGGTGACGCGAAAGACGGCTCAGCGTGGACGCTTCGCCCTACCTCCCGCGGGTCTGGCCGAGTGTACGTGCGGAGCGGGTAGGGCGAACCGTCCCGGTGAGCCGCCATGTCGCTTCGCAGTCAAGAGACTCCAGGCGCCGCAGTTCTAAATTCGCGCACAATCGTGATTACCGGGCGGTGAATTGGAGTGGCGTATTGTTATCTAAAGCGCTACAGTATCCGGTGTCGCAAATCAGATCTCACGAGTGGCTCACGTGCATCATGCACAGACAGGAGTTGATCTTATGACCGGAAAGCAGTTGGATATCGGGTATGAGTTTGGCAGAGGGTGGAATCTCTTTAAGCAGAACATGAGCGTTCTCGTCATCGCCTCGCTGATCGGCACGCTCCTCACGCTGGTCACCTGCACGGTTCTGGCCGGCCCCCTGACAGCGGGCATGCTGCTGCTCGTACGCCGCCTGACGCTGAATGATCCGGTCAAGCCGGAGGCGGGCGACGTCTTAAAGGGCTTTGACTATTTTCTTGAGGCGTTCGTGTATTGCCTGCTCTTTATTGTCTCGCTGATCCTGGTGGTGCTCGTGCTGCAGATCATTCCCGTGCTTGGACAGCTCGCGAGCTTTGCCGTGTCGCTCTTCGCAGAGGCGGCGCTGGTGTGGGGAATGATGTTCGTCGTGTTTCAAAAAATGACGGCGCTTGACGCCCTCAAGAAGCTCGTGAGCGGCATCACCTCGGGAGAACTGCTGATGCCGCTGGTGCTGGGACTCCTCACCAGTCTGCTGAATCGCGCGGGCGGTGTTGCTTGCGGGGTCGGAGCGCTCTTTACGATCCCGCTGGGCTATTGCGTCCTGGTGTCGGCCTACGAGACGCTGTACGGAGACGGGACGGACGCCGCTACGGTGATCGATCCCGAAGTGCTCCTGCCCTTCCCGTAAGCGCGAGGGGACACGGGCGAGACGCCCGTGCCACGAAGAGACCACGGGCGTGACGCCCGTGCCACGAAGAGACCACGGGCGGGGACGCCCGTGCCACGAAGAGATCACGGGCGTGACGCCCGTGCTCCCAGCGCTCCGCAATCGATACGCACGCCAGTCGCGTCCCCCTGTCGCCAACCGAATACGCTTGGCGATCCGATTTCGCTTGATCATTGCCCCTCTTTTTGGCCTGTTCATAACCCGTCGATAAGTGTTGATGAAATTATCTTGATTTCCATTGTTGCAGCTCCTGGCTGAAAAGATAAGATGTTGCTAGGCAACATGTTAAATGCATATTATTGAATATTATAAACGATATTCAAGCATCGATTATTGAGAATCCAGCCTGTCAATAGGTTTGAAAACACAACTTTTCAGGTAGGGTTAGAAGCGAGTCGCCAAGCTTGACCGGAACGTCACGGAAATGATGGAATATCTTCAGGCGTCCGCCAGGCTCACATCTCAATCCGCGAAATCCGCCCAATCCGTAACTCAGACTGTTGTTTCCCTCTCCTCTCCCATCTTTGGGTCTCCGGGTCTTTGCGTGCAAAATACGGCGTCCGGCTGCCTCGGTGTCGCCGCACGCCAAGACCCGGAGACCCAAAGACAAGACAAGCTTTAGCGGCTCAG
>CAYMLQ010000045.1:0-24749 GCA_964390795.1 uncultured Lentisphaeraceae bacterium | reverse complement strand
TTCGTCTCATTCGGTTAATTAGGTGACACCAGTTACCGCATCGTTTGTTAGAGGAACACTGACTAGTTTTTGGGCTCGGAGGTCTTGGACTCTTGGGTCTTGGTCACGGTGCCGTCCGGAGACTGGGTAACGGTCTTCTCCTGTGATTTAACCGTGCCGTCGCGGCTCACACTCGCGCTCTTCGATTTGGAAACCTCGCGGTCGCAACCGACCGTCAGGAATGACAACGCCATGACAGACGCCGCCACGCAGATTACAACTTTACGATTCTTCATCTGATTTCTCCGTTCTTCGTTTATACCGTTCGATTCACGGGTGGTACTCAACCACCTCCAGCATCGCGTTGTCGGGGCCATCATCGGCGTGTAAAGCAACAGCCGTAGGGTTGGGTGCCAGCGACTCAGCCGTTCCGGTTAAGAGTTTGGCCGCCTTCTCAGCTGCCGTGTACGAGTGCCAGAACGATGCCGTTGAATGGTCAGTCTTCATGATGCTCTCCTGTGTTTCGTCAGGCGGTCAACCGCACCTTCACGACGGGGCTGGACACCGTTTGCTGGCTCACCGCCTCAATTTCTACAGCCGTCCCAGCAGAAGCAGAATAAGCAGTATCACGACGACGAGACCGAGCCCGCCGCTCGGGTAATAGCCCCAGTTTTTGCTGTGGGGCCAGGTGGGAAGGGCGCCCAGAATCATGAGAACCAAGACAATCAACAGGATTGTTCCGATAGGCATGGTCGATCTCCTTTTCTTGGGTCGGCCCCTACACCCGTCTGGTGCGCGGACGCACCAGACGGGTGAAAAACCGACGCGCTGTTTACGTTTGAGACTTACTCAACAGTCATCTGGTTCTTTATGCTGACCACGCCGACGATGTCCTCGACGAGCTTGGTGACCAGCGACTTCTCGGCCGCGTTCTTCGCGATGCCGGTCAAGGTGACAACGCCTTCTAGCGTCGCGACCTTGGTCTTGAGCGAGCTGGTCGAGCGGTGGGTCAACAGCGCCGTCTTGACCTGCGCGGTGATCGACGCGTCGTCCAATTTGGTGCCTGCGGTACGATCCGCCGGCTCCGTCGTGGCAGGCGCGACCACCGTCATGGCATTCTTGACCTCTTTCACGCCCTCGATATCGGCAGCGTATTCGGAGGTCAGGTCTTTCTGCGCGATGCTGGACGCTTCGCCTGTCAGCGTGACGACGCCCTCTTTCACCTCAACGGTGGTCTTGCTGGAGTTGACGTTGCGGTGGAACAGCAGGGAGAGTTTCACCTTCCGGCCGATCCATGTGTCCGCGTTCTCGGCGGCGGCTTCGGCTTTGGTCGCCAACTTGTTTTCCACGCGGGTGACGCCGGGCAGGCTTGCCGCCGTCTCCTGCGCCAGGCGGAAAAGGACTTGGTATTAATTGTGACGAGTTCGTAGAGACAGGGCCTGGGGACAGGTGCGTAGGTCGGCTGAAGTCAACAGCAAGCCGTGGTTGCTCAGGGCCGTACGTTGTACCGGCCCCGGCCCATATGTGCGTAACCGCATCTGGCTTCACTGTGAGGGCTAGACGTCTTGTTTTCTTGGGGTGAAATTCGCCGCCGCCCCTTTACGGGGACAGCGGCACGATGGACTGGACGCGATAGAACCGTTGCGTAGAGGCGGCATCCGTGACGCCGCGGGTCACGGCGGGCGCGCCCTCCGGCTGAATCAGTCCTTGCCCGCTGTCCGTCCAGACGGGCGGAGAGGGAGTCAGGCTGTCGGTCTGCATCAGACGATAGAGCCTTGTCTGGGCAACCGGCCAGCTCGCCACGTCCGTGTCCCCCGCGCGCTCGAACGCGGTGATTACGAGCCGCGAGCCGGGATCGCGCGGGTCGGTGTCGGCGAGGGCCTCCTCGGTGTCGGTGACGCCGTCGTGGTCGAAGTCCGCGCCGCCGCCTTGCAGCGTCAGGAGATCGCCTGCGGTCTGATACTCCCAGGCGTCAGGTATCCCGTCGCCGTCCGTGTCGGGCCCCGCGCCGAGCATATCCGTTCGCACGAAGGCCTGGCTGTTGGCGAGGCTGATCCAGCCGACGTTCGCGCCCCAGGCGTAGCCGCTGAGGTCGCCCGTGAGCAGGTCGATGCGGGGCTGCCCGTAGGTCTGCTCGAAAGTGACCCAGCCGATGTTCGCCCCGTACGCGTAGCCCGTCAGGCGGCCGGCCCCGTCGTGGTTGACGCCCCAGTCGCTGCCCGAGGCGTTCGAGTAGCGCCAGCCGTTGGTCGGCCCGTTGCCGAGGCCGATCCAGCCGACGTTGCCGCTCCAGAGGTGTCCGGTACAGTAAGTCCGGCCGAGCGCGGCGCCGTTCACGGCGTCCGCGCGGGCGTCGATCCAGCCGGCGTTAGCGCCGTACGCGTAGCGGTGCACGGGGTTGACCGTGCTTTCCGCGCGCACAACGCCGACACCAGCCGCCAGCGCCAGAGCCACTGCGATGAGTTTCGTGTTCATGGCGCACCTCCTTTAAAAGACCAGATTCCCGAGCGGGTTGGTCCCGCTGGCCGCGTTCTGCGGGGGCGCAACGTCGCAGGCCCCGCTCGCGTCCTCAACCGCAACCTGGGGCACCCCGCCGGCACTGCCGCTGAAGGTGTTCTGCAGCACCGTGCTGCCGGCCGCGGTCAGGTAGACGCCAACCGCATTGTCCGCGCACACGTTGCGCGCGACGCGGTGCGCGCCCGACAGCACGTGCAGGCCGGAGCCGACGTTGCCCGTGAACTGGTTGTCGCAGACGTCGAGGCTGGCTGCAGCCGAGAGCAGCCCGTGTACGCGGTTCGCCCCGCAGTGTAAAGCGTGCACACGGCCCCGAGCGCCCGGCGAAGTCGAGAGGTCGATGCCATGGAGGGTGTTGTCGCAGACCTGTCCGCCGACGACGGAGACGGGCGCGTGGGTGGAGGCGTCGAAACTCGCGACCACGATGCCCGAACCGCCGTTACGAACGGCGTCGCAGCCGTCGCAAGACAGGCTGAACTGGTAGAGGGTTCCCACCTGGGGCGGCCGGGTGATCAGGAACCCGTCGCCGGAGTTGCCCGACGCGACGCAGCGCTCGAGGCGCAAGGCGCCGCCCGGCGCCCGGAAGCCCGGTGCCTGGGAGCTCGTCGTGCCGTTATCGCGCAGCACGCAGCCGATCAGCACGCCGGAGCGGACATCCGCCGAATCGTCCACGAAGATTCCGCCCTGCGCGTTGTCGTCGCAGTCGCCGCCCTTGACCCTGAAGCGCAGCCCCTTGTCCATGGCCACGGCCGCGTGAAGGCGGACGCCGCAGGCCGCGTTGCCACTGGCGGAGCAGTCCAGCGCATCGAGCTCCACGGAGCATAGGGCGTTGTCGCAGCTCAAGCGAACACCGCTGCCGGTGTTCGAGCGGAAGTGCATGTCCTGCATGGAAACTTTATAGCTGGCGTCATCCTCAACCGTGTGGACGTACAGCCCGTCGCCGCCGTTGCGCTCCATCGTGCAGTCGTACACTTTCAGGAGGCTTACATGTTTGAGCCTGGCATGCCTCGAGGCGTAGACGACGCCGCCCCCGATGTTGTCCGAAACGGTGCAGCGCCCAATGCTCCAGGTGCCGCCAGTCAGGTCGAGGCCGTGTAAGGCGTTCTTCTGTGCGACCACGCGCTCCATCGTTCCAGGTTCGACGCCGGCGTCGATCTTGTGTAAGCCGCTGCCGCCGTTGCGCGACAGCGCGATATCGAAGAAGCCCTGGTTGGATCGCTTGCCCGCCGCGATGTTGAGGCCATGCGCGGCGTTGTCGGCGCACTCGCCGCCGCGGCACACGATGTCGAGCCGCGCGTCGACGTGCGTCAGCAGCAACGTCACGCCGTCGGCGCCGTTGCCGTCAAACACGCACGCGGAGAAATCACAATCAAGATCCACCGGTCCGGGCTCCGAAACGTACAGGCCGCTTGCGCTGTTCTTGATGCTCTTGAAACTTTTCAGAACACAGCGCGAGGGGATCGCCGGCGCGCCGCCCGTTCCGCCGCCACCAACTGCAGAGGCCCAGGAGAGCCCGTTGCCGGTGTTGCCAGACACGCTCGCGTCTTCCACGGTGGCGTCGCAGGTACCGATATAGGTGATGCCGCCGTTGCCGTTGTCATGTACGTGCATGTCCTGCATGGCGACCTTGTAAGGGCCTCCGTTCGCGTCGGGAGCGATGGCCACCCCGCTGCCGCCGTTGCGCGCCACGTCGCAGTCCGCGAACTTGATGAGCGTCACATGTCCGTTGTGGCTGGTCCGCATCACCGACGCGATGCCGTGGCTGACGTTGTCGGCGACCGTGCAGTCCTCCAGAGTCCAGGTGCCGCCCTCGACGGCCAGCCCGCGCCTGCCGTTGCCTCGCGCCACAACACGGGTAAAGAAGCTGGGAGATTCGATCGTGTCAATTTTCATGCCGCCGTCGAGTACGTTGAGCGATAAATCGAAGTCCGCTATCACGTTCCTGTTATCATTGCAGGCTCCCTCTTGGATGTTCATTCCGCAGCCACCGTTGCCGGAAGCCGAACCCTCCCGCAGGTCGAGCTGGAGCCCTGCGTCAGCATGCGTGAGCAGCACCGCGATGCCGTCCCCGCCGTTACTCAAGAATGAGCTTCCGCGCGTTGAGCAGACCACCCTGACCGCCGAGGCCTCCTCAATATGCAGCCCGCGCCCCGTGTTGCCGCTCACGTCGCACCGTTGCAGACAAACGCGTGCGTGGTCACCCGCAAGAGAGGTCGCCCACGCGACGCCGTTCCCGGTGTTGTCCAACACATGCGAGTCGCACACGGAGGCGTCGCAGGGGCCGACGAAGGAGATGCCGCCGCCGCCGTTGCGGGCGGCCTTCATGAAGCTGATGTCGTGTACGGAGACTTTGCCGGCGCCCATGCCGCTGCCGGCCCGGAGCCCAGCCCCGGCGTTGTCGGCGACGGTCACGTCGCGTATCGTGGCGGAGCCGACCTCGACCCCGTCTCCGGCGCACTGCGCGACGCGAACGTTGTGTAGCTGAAGATCCGTCACGCCTGGGGCGTGTATGCCGTCATCGCCCCACTGCTGGATCACGCCGTTCCGAATCTCGACGTTATCTGCGCCCGGCACAATGATGACGGCATGCCCGAGCACCAGGCGGTCGCCCGTCAGCGTGAAGCCGTTCAGGTCGATCGTCACGTCCGAGGCCGACACGGTGATGCAGCCTGCGGAGCCGCTGAGGTTGCGTACAACCACGTAGGAGCCGGGCTGGGTGATTACGAACGGTACGGTCCCGATGGGCATCCTCGGCTCAAGCTGGTCGAGCGTTCTCATCGTCGGGGCCGGCGCGCCCGGAGGCGTCAGACTGCCTTGGGCGTAAACGGAGCACGTCAGGCTCAGTACAGAGGCGCACAGCGCCAGGAATTTTTGCTGAGTGTTCATTGGAACACCTCCATCATTTCGCTTCTTTGGCTGAGTGCTCCGGCCCAGCGAGGGTACGCCGGCAAGGGCCCGTCAGCAGATTTCTGATCACAACACAGTCGATACAAAGCAGCGGACCCGTCACTTTCGGGCCGCCGCACGCTTGGCCCGATAAGAGCCAGCAGAAGCGCCCGCGGCCGACCTTGTCTGCCGCGCAGCGGGCACGTTTTTCTGCCGGACATCCGGTCAGGCTCCAGCAGGGCGTGTACTGGTCCGGGTGGTCGCGGTGCAGGGCCAGCACGGTCATCAGTTGCGTGGCGGTGGGCTGGGGCAGCGTTCGCCACCCCTGTTCGTAGCTCTGAACCGCACGCGGAGAGACGCCCAGCAGGCGGGCTAACTGGGACTGTGACAGCCCGAGCGCGCCTCGAACATCCCGCACCCACTCGTTCAGCTCTGACTTCGTAACACTCATCTGCGGCGTCCTTTCAAGCTGCCTACATTTCTACGCAACGAGGACAGTCTATATCACATTGTGATATAGTTGCAAGCACAAAAATAAAAGAGCGTGTCGGTGCCTAGCGGACTTTCACTTCAACGGCGTGCTCTTTACGATCATCGGTGAGGGGAATGGTCTCGCCGGGCAACTCTTCGCCGTCGAGGAAGAGCCGGGTCGAGTTAGAGTAATCGCTGCCGAGTCGCGTGACGGTGATGTGGTAAACCGTTTGACGGAAGCGGTAGTGGATCGCAAAGGTGTCCCACGCTTTGGGCAGCAGGGGCGTCAGGCGCAGCCGCTCGCCCTCGAGGTGCACGCCCAACAGGGTCTCGAGCAGCAGCCGGTACATCCAGCCTGCCGAGCCCGTGTACCACGTCCAGCCGCCCCGGCCCGCGTGCGGCGCGACCGCATACACGTCCGCCGCGACGACGTAGGGCTCAACTTTGTAGGTGGCGATCTGCTCGGGCGTCCCACCGTGATGCACGGGGTTCAGCATCGTGAAGAGTTCCCAGGCGCGCTCGCCCTCTCCCAGACGCGCGAAGGCCATGGCCGTCCAAATCGCACCGTGGGTGTACTGGCCGCCGTTCTCGCGAACGCCGGGGATGTAGCCTTTGATGTAGCCGGGGTTGAGCGGGGACTGATCGAAGGGCGGGTCAAGCACTTGAATGAGTCCGGTGTCACGCCGGACCAGACGCTCGTCTACAGCCTGCAGCGCCTGGCGCGAGCGGGCCGGATCGCCCGCGCCGCTGAGCACCGACCAGCTCTGCGGCAGGGAGTCGATCTGGCACTCCTGATTGGCCTGGGAACCGAGCGGCTCGCCGCTGTCGAAGAAGGCGCGGAGATACCACTGGCCGTCCCAGGCGTGGCGCTCGATGTTCCCTTGCAGGTGAAGCGACTGGGCCAAGCAACGCTCGGCAAAGACGGTGTCGCCGCGCTGGCGCGCCAGTGCGGCGAACCGGGTGAGCACGTCGTATAGAAAGAACGCCAGCCACACGCTTTCCCCGCGCCCCTGATGTCCGATCCGGTTCATGCCGTCGTTCCAGTCGCCGCAGCCGATCAGCGGCAGCCCGTGTTCGCCGAAGGCCAGCCCGCGCTCGATGGCGCGCACGCAGTGCTGGTAAAGCGTGGCCGACTCCTCGGAGCGGGTCGGCAAATCGTAGGTCGCCTCCTCCTCCGGCCTGAGCGCCCTCGACTCGAGAAAGGGAACCTTCTCGTCGAGCACGCCGGTGTCCGCGACGCAGGCGACGTAACGGCAGGTCACATACGGCAGCCACAGGAAATCGTCGGAAAAATGTGTCCGCACGCCGCGACCCGCAGGCGGATGCCACCAGTGCTGCACGTCGCCTTCGCGGAACTGGTGCGTGGCGGCGCGGAGCAGGTGCTCGCGGGTGAGCGCGGGCTCGCAGTGCACCAGCGCCATCACGTCCTGCAACTGGTCGCGGAAGCCGTAGGCGCCGCCGGACTGGTAGAACCCGGTCCGGCCCCAGACCCTGCAGCTCAAAGTCTGGTACAGCAGCCAGCCGTTCGCCATCACGTTCACGGCGGGGTCGGGCGTCTCGACCGCCACCGCGCCCAGCGTCCGGATCCAATACGCCCAGACGCCTTCGAGCGCCAGACGGCTGGCGTCCGCGCTCCGAAAGCGCTGGATCAGGTTCTGCACCTCCCCCGCGTTCCGGCCGACGCCGAGGCGGAAGCTGGTTTCGCGTTCCTGTCCATCCTGCAAGTTGAAGGAGAGCTGAACCGCACCGCACGGGTCAAGCCCCGCGCCGACTTTGCCGGATAGCCGCACGCGCTTCAGGGCGGCGGGCTGTGTCAGCGTGCCGTTTCTGCCGATGAACTCTTTGCGGTCGCCGGTCAGCGTGCGCCCGGTGTCGTGCACGTCAAGGAACGCGATGCGGTCTGGAAACTCGGTGTTGTACGTGTTGCGCGCCAGCAAGGCGCCGGTCTTGATGTCCACTTCGGTTTGCACGTGCAGCAGGCTCTTCTGCCGCAGGTCACCCAACACCCATTCCCAGTAGCCGGTGGCGGACATGCGGCGCGGCCGCCCGGAGACATTGCGTAGTTTCAAGACCGCGAACTTCACCGGCGCGTCCATCGCCACGTAGACCCACAGCTCGGAGGCAATGCCGTTTTCGCTGTGCTCAAACACGGTGTAGCCAAAGCCATGCCGGATAACATAGGGGGTGGCTCCGCGCGCAGGCAGCGGCGTCGGCGACCAGAACTGGCCGGTCTGCTCGTCGCGAATGTAGAACGCCTCACCCGTGGTGTCTTGAACAGCGTCATTACTCCAGGGCGTCAGCCGGAACTCGTGCGCATTCTCGACCCAGGTGTAGGCCGCGCCGCTCTCAGAGACGACCGTCCCGAAATACGGGTTGGCCAGCACGTTGACCCACGGCGCAGGGGTCATCTGTCCGCGTGCCAGCGTGATGATGTACTCGCGCCCGTCGCGGGTGAACCCGCCGAACCCGTTTTGGAAGATCAGATCACGCGGCGGGATGGGCTTGGGCACATCGGGCCACACGGAGCGCGAAGGGATCAAGGCTGGGATCAAAGGGTCTAACACGCTCCGGTCATCCAGTTGTTCCGTCAGCGTTCCTTTCTCATCGTCCAGAACGATTCGCGCGGCGGCTAACAGAAGCATGCGATCCTCGGAGGGGATCTGCTCGAGGCGCCGGACAAAGATGCCGCCCGGTTTGTCCAGCATGGGCGCCTCTATCCCTGAAACAATCAGATGGGTGATCTGGTCGTATAAGGACTGGTGGTAGACGGAGGTGTCTTCATTCAGAATGACCAGTTCGACAGTCAGCCCTTTCATGCGCCAGTACGAGTGGGCGCGGATCAGCTGCCGGACGAGTTCGATCTTCTCCGTGTCGCCGATGCGGAGCAGGACAATCGGCGAGTCGCCCGAAATGCCATAGCTCCAGAGCCCGCTTTGGCCGCGCCGGTTACTGCGCAGCACGCTGGGATTGGCGCGGCGGGCGGGGTCGGCATAAATCAGCGCGCTGGCCAGCCGTCCATAGAGCTGAGCCTCCGCCTCCGTGGCGTTGAGCATGTGCAAGGTCACCTGGCTGTGGGTCCAGGCCAGGTCGCAGGCGCGGTCAGCCATACGGGGGCTCTGATACTTCTCCACGTACGCCAACGCCTCTTCGCGGGTTGCGGCCGCACCGAATACCAAGTCGATGACGGCGATCGCGTGAGGTGGCAGGGAAACCGTGCGCCGCAGCGAGACGATCGGGTCGAGCACCGAGCCTACGGTGTTAGACAAAGGCGACGCGCTCTGCAGGGCGGCCGGCGCGGCCAACGTGCCGCCGCGCCCGATAAACCGGAGGCGGTCGGTCTCGCACGACAGCTCGCCCTGGTCGCCGCCTTGGCCCACCATCAGGTGCAGCAGCCAAGGCGGCCGCTCTTCTTGGGACCGGGCGCGCCGCGTGCAGAGGAGGGCGGAAGACGGGCGCTCGAATTCGGTCTGGACAAAGAGATTGCTGAACGCGGCATGCGCCTCGTCAGCGGTCTGAGCCGCTAGCACCACCTCCGCATAGCTGGTCAGCTCGATGACGCGCGTGGCGGAGGAGCGGTTGGTGAGCGTGATACGGCGCAGCTCCACGTCGTCCTCCGGAGAGACGCAGATCGAGGTGTGGATTTCGAGGCCGGCGTGACGTTGCCGGAACTCGGCGCGCGCCTGCGTAAAAATGGCTTCGTAGCCTTTGGTCGCGCGCAGGGTGGGCTGATACGCGGCTGACCAGTATTCGCCCGTGGCCACATCGCGCAGGTAGACAAACGATCCCCAGCAATCGCGGGTGGCGTCCTCACGCCAGCGCGTGAGCGCCAGGTCCTGCCAGCGGCTGTAGCCGCAGCCGGCGCTGCTGACGACGACATGATAGCGGCCGTTGGACAGCAGATGAACTTCCGGTGCGGGCGGCGTGGGGTTCGTGAACACACGCATCACGTTCTCACTTTCGCCTGGCGCGATCCGCGTTGTCTCGTGTGTCAGATCTTCGACCAGCACGCTCGCGGCCGTCCTGGG
Organism: uncultured Lentisphaeraceae bacterium; assembly: GCA_964390795.1. Lineage (GTDB taxonomy): Bacteria > Verrucomicrobiota > Kiritimatiellia > RFP12 > UBA1067 > CAYMLQ01. The sequence continues at coordinate 14,874 of CAYMLQ010000045.1, read as the reverse complement.
CACCCGCTCCTGCAAAAGCAAGTCCGCGGCCTTCAGCATCGGGCAGGCCATGAAGCGCCTTTGCATGGGGGAGTCGTGCAGCAGATTGGCCAGCGCCAGCAGGCTCATCCCCTGATGGTGCGCCATAAAGGATCGGACGGTGACGCTTGTTTCGTTGGGGGGCAAGCGCGACGGCGTGTGATCCACCGCTTCAAAGAAGCCGTATGCGCCTTCGCGCCCCTCGGCTGCCAGGCGTTGCAGGTTTTCGCATGCTGGTCGCGGCGAGATCATCAGAGCCATCGCAGAGGCGTAAGGCGCGATCACCAAGTCCTCGGCCAGTCCGCGCTTCAACCCCAGGCCCGGCACGCCAAAGGCGCGGTATTGATAGTTCAGCTGAATGTCGGTCCGGTTGTAACCCGACTCGGAAATGCCCCAAGCCACGCCGTTCGCCTTCCCATAGTCGATCTGCTGTCGCACCGCCGCCTTGCAGGTGTGGTCGAGCAGCGTCTGCTCGTAGTTCGGCATGACCAGCAGCGGCATCAGATACTCGAACATCGAGCCGCTCCACGACACCAAGATCGGATCGCCCCGCGAGGCGACCAGCAGGCGTCCCATGGAGAACCAGTGTTCCTGATGGACCTGGCCCAAGGCGATGGCCACATAGCTGCACAAACGCGCCTCGGACGCCAGCAGATCGTAGAAGCTACTGTCGCACCGGTGCTCGGTGACGTTGAAGCCGATCGAGAACAGATCTCTCGCGGGATCGAACAGAAACGTAAAGTCCATCGCGGCTAGCGCGTCGCACTCCGCTGCTGCGGCTTCCAAGGCGAGCAGGCGCGCGCGGGCGTGCTCGACCGTTTCCCGCAGGCCGCCGAGCAGGGGCAGGGCCGACTGATCCAGCGCGGCCAGTTCGCGCAGCGAGGGAGCCAAATCAAGCCGATCCAGCAGTGCGGCGTGCTCGGCAGGCGTGTCGGCCTGCGACTCCGCAAGCGGCAGCCAAGGTGCGATGAACCGCATGTCCGAAAGCAGTTCCTCGCACGCCCGCTGGAGCGCTTGGGCCCAGACTTTGACCTCGGGACGTTCATTTTCCAGCGCGGCCGCAATCACAGCCGCTTGGCTTGTCGCCTGTGCCAGCAGCCGATGCGCCGTACGCAGGCAGGTGGGAGCCTGCGCCAGTTCCGCGTCGAGTGCGGCCAGCGCGGCCGCGTCGCGCACGCTTTCTCTGAGGATCGCAACCGTGTCGCGAAGGCCTGCAAAAATCTGGGGACTGAACGTGCTTTCAGCGGCCAGCTCCCTCAGTCCCGCACCCAGCGTCAGCAAATGTCCCGCCAGATTGCCGCTGTCCACGCTGGAAACATAATGCGGAAGGAGCGGCTTCAACGTTTGCGTGTCGTACCAATTGTAGAAATGGCCGCGGTGCCGTTCGAGCCGGTGCATGGTGGCGAGGGCGTCTTGCGTGCGGCGCAGAAGTCCGCCCACCGGAAGAAAGCCGAAGTCGCAGGCGGCCAAATTGGCGAGCAGCGCCAGACCCATATTGGTGGGGGAGGTGCGCGAGGCGACTGTCGGCACGGGGATTTCTTGGAAATTGTCCGGGGGCAGCCAATTCTCCTGCGCCGTGACGAAGGTCTCAAAGAAACGCCAGGTCTTGCGGGCTGTGCGCCTCAGGAAGGTCACCTGGTCTTCGGTCAGTGCAGGCGCGGCCGCTTCAATGGGTTGGCTGATCCACCACGCGATCCAAGGGGCGGAGAGCCAGAGCGTCAGAATCGGCAGAGCCAGCAGCAGCTCATCCGACTGCGTGGAGCCCAGGAACAACCCCGCTCCCCCCGCGACGGCCGGCGCGACCCACATGGTGACAAAAAAACCGACGAGATCCGCGCGCTTGATTCGCTCGACATCACCCGACGTTTGCCATTCGAGCAACCGCTTACGCGTCACCAACAAGCGCAGGAGCGTCCTTCCGACGGCGTCCAGGCTGATGAAGGCGTCGTAGGGAAGAAAGGCCAAGGTGAGAAAGATTTGGCCAAGCTGCCGGGAACCTGATCCCGCGACACTCCGCAGGTGCATGGGCCAGGGCAAATCAGTCGGTTTTCGAACCGCCTGGATCAGCACCGATAGGAGCCCGGGCAGAGTGATGAGCGAAAGAACGAACAGCGAGCCGAGGCCGCCGCTCTGCGGAAGAAGGAGCCAGGTGCCCAGTATCAAGGATAGCAGGGCAATGGGAACGAGGCTGCGTCTCAGGTTGTCGAATATCTTCCACTGTGACAGGACGGTCAGCGGGTTGGCCATGCGGCGGGCGTCGGCGCCTGGAACCCTCGGCAGGAGCCATTGGGTGATCTGCCAGTCGCCGCGGATCCAGCGGTGACGGCGGTCGACGTCCACGTTGTAGCGGGACGGAAACTCTTCGTAGAACTCCACATCGCTCACAAGGGCGGAGCGGGCATGACACGCCTCCAGCAAATCATGGCTGAGGATGGTGTTTTCCGGGAAGCGTCCGTTAATGGCCTGCTGGAAGGCGTCCACATCGTAAATGCCTTTTCCGATAAACGAGCCTTCCTGAAACACATCCTGATACACGTCTGACACTTCTCGCGTGTAGGGGTCAATGCCCGAGTCTCCTGCTGAAAGCCGTACGAACCAGGAGCGTCGGGCGCTCGGCAAGCTCACGCCCACGCGTGGCTGAAGAATGCTGTAGCCTTCTGTGACAATGCCGCGCTTGGTGTCGAACGCTGGCCTGTTCAACGGATGGGCCAGGGTGCCCACGAGTTGCCGTGCCGAGTCGCGCGGCAACTGGGTGTCGGTGTCGAGCGTGATCACATACTTGACGAGGGGCAGGATGGCGGTCGCCCCGACGATCTCGGAAAAGCAGTGCTTGCTACCGCCCCGCAGGAGCGCGTTGAACTCCATCAGCTTTCCGCGCTTGCGCTCATAGCCCATCCACAGGCCTTCTCCCGCATTCCAGCGGCGGGGACGGTGAAAGAGAAAAAAGAGATCTGGGCGGTCAGAAGCGTATTTGCGGCTCAGCATCCTAACGCCTGCCAGCACCCGCAGAAGTAACTCGTCATCCTCAGGCATCGTCTCTTGCGCGGCGTCGCGGAAGTCGGTCAGCAGGGCGAAGTGGAGATGCGGATCGCGATTCGCGAGATGGTGGATCTCCAGGGACTCGATGAGCCGGTCAATGCCCTCCATGCTCGTCAGCATCGTTGGAACGACCACCATTGTACGGCCTTCGGAGCCAATGCCGGTCGAGGTGTCCAGACGCGGAAGCCTGCTGGGTTTAATCAGCAGCGTGGACAGCCAGTTCATCAGCGACAGGGCCAGTTGGCTGGCGCAAAGGAGGAAGACGAGGGCGAAGAAAGCGAGCCTCCAGCCGTGGACGCCGAACGTCCGGGCCTGAAGCACAAGGCCGAGCGTCGCGAGACACGTGAGCGCACCGATGCCGCCCGCGTAGAAGATCAGCGGAAAACGGTGGATGCTCCGTTCGATGAGCGTGCGCCAGGGCCACCGCACCGACGCCAAGCGCCCCAGGGCGGGTTGACCTTTGTCGATCAGGTAATAGCCCACATGGGCTGTCCGGTCTTCGGGCCCTTTTTGCCGGGCGCTGTCCGCCGCCAGACGGATCGCCTGCTCGGCAACGGCCGCCTCCGACAGGCTGCCGTGCCGGGAGATGGCTTCGACCGAATGGCGATACCGGTCACGGGTCGGGAAATCCATTTCGCGGTACACGCCGGCGGGATCCGTGCTCAGCGTCGCCTCGACCAGGCTGAGGGACTCCACGAACGCCTTCCAATCCAAGGCGCTCAGGAAGCGCAGGCTGGCGATGCTGTGGCTGACGGAGACCTGGTCGGCCGCCTGATTCTGGCTCTCCATGTGGATGAGCTGTTCGATCGACAGCCCCTGCTCGGCGAGCCGCTGTTCGAGCCAGATGCGCGCGAGGTGCAACACCGGGCTGTGGCGCGACAAGTGCTGACAGAATGCTGCCACGAACGCGCTGGAGAGGGAGTGGTCGGACTGGGCCATCTCCGCGACCACCACCACGAGGTGGGACGGGTTCTTCTCCGCCATTTCCTGCAGGCGGTTCACCCAACGGTCCGCAAGGTCGCGGTCCTCCCGGGCGGTCGCCAGGCGGCTGGTGACGCGCTGAAGGTTTTCAATCAGACCGAGGCGCAGCATGATCGGAATGGCCCACAGCTCGCCCAGCTTCAGAGAGACCACCGACTGGTACGCGGCGACGAAGGCGCTGAGAGGCCCTGCGTCGATCTGCGCGTCCACGTGCGAGATCAGCTCGAGCACGATGTCATACACGCGAGGCAGTCCGGCGGAGTGACCGTTCAACAAGCGGGGCAGCTCACGGCTGTAGCCGCGGGGCAGATGCCGCTTGGCCATTTGGATCTGCTCCTCGATCAGGTAGAAATTGTCGAGCAGCCACTCCGCGGCCGGCGTGACCTGCTGGCCCTGTTGAACGGCATAGGTCGTGCGGTTGAAGGACCTTAGGATGGCCTCGTTTTGTCCGAGCCGAGCCAGCAGGCGGTTACGGCCATAGCCGGAGGAGACCCGGTGACCGGCCGCGAGAGCCTTGGCATGGCGGGCCAACTGTTCGACGCTGAACAGCTCGGCGCGCAAAGGCGGCTCGTTCGCGTGCGGACGCGAGTGAAACAGCCTTGCCACCGAAGATTGCCAGCGTAACGAGAGAGTCTGCATGATGTCCGTTCCTGTTGCGAGCTAGTGCAGCAAACATCATGCGTGATCGGGCGGCGTCTCGCTATGGGTAGTAACCCTACGTATAGCAAACGAAAAGGGCGCCCCGCTCGCGCGAGGCACCCAAAAATGGGCCGGTCGATCCGCCACCCGGCGGACCCCGGCGGGCACTTGGAAAAGGACTCCGAAAAGTCACGCCCGCCGACCGGCCGAAAACCGTTTGTCTGTTACGCCCGGCTACTTGCTGATCAGCCGGAAGAAGCTCGGCGAGTTGGTCGCCGGAACCTGCGTGGCCATCTCGTTCCCGTCCACGTGCCCGGCCAGTAGCGCACCCGCACGTTGTTGAACAGGGAGTCCTCGAGGGCGTCGCAGATGTGACTGGGCTACGTGCTGTTCCAAGTCGCCGCGTCCGTCAGACCACCGCACACGCTCTACACTCACCGCTTGCCCCGAACAGCGGCAACAGCGTTGACTCATAGAATTGGTACAGCTTATGCGGGGGGGGGGGGATGTCAATCAATAATATTGTATTTTATAACAATGTATTAAGAGCAAGCCTTTGGTCGTATCATAACGTGTCAGCGAAGCACGCCCATTGTTCCGCTCCTCGGGTGGGCGGGGGTAATTTCAGCGTTCGGCGTTCGATACTCAAAGTTCGGAGTTCACCGTTCAGCGTTCAACCTGAAGATGCGGGCGAGCGAACCGTGGGAACCGGCGGCGGGTTCGGGGACCCCGCCCTACCCGTCGATGCGGCGGGCGTACCTTCATTCTCACACCTCTGGAGGTGTGAGAAAATGGCCGGCAAGAGTCTGGCTTCGCAGGGTCTGGAAACTCAGGATATACCAGAAGGATGTTCATACGCCACCCTCGTTCGTGTGGGCCGTGTAATCGGTTGGTGGCAGGGGTGCGGCAGTTCAGTGCGAGTAAGGCGGAAGCGGGCGCATGTCCGTTACATGAACTTCAACCGGGAACGGGCACACGGAAGACGGCTCAGCGGGGACGCTTCGCCCTACCGCCTTCGGACAGCGTGTGTTTCTGGCGCGCAGCGGGTAGGGCGAAGCGTCCCCGCTGAGCCGCTAAAGCCATCATCCTGTCTGAAAAACTCTCTGCGCACACTCTCCGATACTGCCGAATCATCCGATTTCCGCTTCGCCTCGCACACACCTGCCACGACACCCTGCCACCAACCGATTACGTGGGCCGTTCAGCGGGTCGCGTCCGCTTCCAGCAAGTCGGTGACCTTGCGGGCCAGTTCGCTCCGTTTGAACGGCTTGGCGATAAAGGACGTGTTTTTCTCTGGCAGCCCGTGCTCGGAACTCACATCCGACATATAGCCGGACATAAACATGACCTTGACGTCCGGTTTGACCGCTCCGACCTTCTTGGCCAAAAGCCGACCGTCCATTCCCGGCATGACAACGTCTGTGAGCAGTAGGTTGATCGTGTCAGGGTTTCTGGAAAACACCTGCAACGCCTCCTCGGGGGTCGCCGCACAGACGACATTGTAACCGAAGCCCTTCAGGAACAGGCCGCATAACGTGCGCAACGCTTTCTCGTCGTCCACCAGCAGGATTGTTTCGCCGTGGCCCCTGGGCTCTTCGCGGGACGGTGTGTCTTCGCGGCGCGATGTCGCAGTCATCAGGTAACCTCCTATGATAATAAACTTGTTAACTTCGGCGTTCGCTGTTCAGCGTTCGTCGTTACCGAGTCGTTTGTTCCAGCTCTGCGGGCGGCGCGTTCGCTTATTTTTGCATGTTCTCGCCAGCCTTCTCGGTGGCGGCACCGGCTTTTTCCAGAACCGTGCCGGTCTTCTCGACCGCCTTGCCAGCGGCCTCTTTCGTCGCAGCAGCCGCCGCTTTGGCGGCCTCAACGGTGTTCTCCGCAGCCTCATCCAGCGCCGAGCCCGCTCGCTCCGCCGCGCCTGCCGGCTTGGGCAGCGCCGGCTCAGACTTCTTGCGGCAGCCCGCCACCGCCACGATTCCCGCCATCGTCACAAGCCCCAGCATCAGTATTCTGTTGATCTTCATTGTCGTGTCTCCGTTTCGTTCGTTATTTTCTCTGACTGATTACGGAATAAATATGGCAGAAACGTCTGTCTCGCGCCATGGGGTCAAACCCTACCGAGTCGGGCCACTCGTTCGGTTTTGCCCTTGTCCCGCCGAGCGGTACGGGTTACACCCCATAGAGAAGCGTCGCAGGATAATCTACCCTGTTGTCATGTAGCGAACTGCCATAGTCTGGCAAAACGAAAGGAAGCAAGAAATGAAAACGCGGACAATGATAGGCCCCAGTTCTATAGAGGCGTGTTTGATGCGCGGACTAGGCTCGCGGGTATCTGACGTGTTTAGCTTGAAACGGATTCTGAGGGTCTTTGCGCTTGCGATGGCGGTCATGGGTCCGCACCGGATGCTGGCGGCGGCACCTGCCGTGAACAATGCCAGCGGGGCATCGGGTGTGCTGTCGATCAGCGCGGTATTGAACGGGACGCTCACCTCGACCGGCGGAGTGCCGACACAGGCTGCGGCATACTGGGGCGAGACCGACGGCGGGACGTTGTTCGGGAGTTGGGGCCACACGGTCGATCTGGGAACAAACGCGTCGGGGCCGCTGAGCCTGGCCGTAACGAACCTCATGCCGAACCGTACCTACTACTACCGGTTCTATGCAACCAATGTGGATGGCGAGGCGTGGGCCAGCTCGACAACGAACTTCCAGACGCGGTCTTCCTCTGGGCCGGCAGCAGTCAATCTGGGGACGAACGTCAATTTCACGCTTCTCGCCGGATCTGAAATCACAACAACGGGCGGCGGCACTGTAACGGGTGACGCCGGCGTGAGCCCGGCCGCCGGCTCAACCATTGGTTTAACCGACGCGCAAGTGAACGGGATTATCTATGCGGTTGATGATGCCGGGCCTTCGGGTTCGATAAATAACCCAACGCTGCTGACCGCCGCTAAAGGCGATCTGACCATCGCCTACAATGATGCCAGAGACCGGACACCCGTCCCCGTGGGGCCTTTTCTGAATCCAGGCTCGCCGCCTGGGAATATCGGCGGACTGAACCTTGTCCCCGGGCTCTACAAATTCACGACCGAAGCGCACATCGAGGGCTCTGACCTCACGCTCACGGGCGGTCCGGATGACGTTTGGATCTTTCAGGTGGGATCCGCTCTGATCGTTGGCGCGGATGGCCGGAAAGTGATTCTGGCAGGCGGCGCGCAGGCCCGGAACGTGTTCTGGCAAGTCGGCACTTCAGCAACAATCGGAACGTTTGCCGAGTTTAAGGGCACCATTATGGCTGACCAAGCCATCACACTGGACACCAGCTCTGTGCTGGTTGGCAGAGCCTTAGCGCGTATCGCACACGTGGTCTTCAATGGCGCGAGCGCCAGTCTGCCAGCGGCAGCCCCGGTCGTGACGAATCTGACACTGACCATCATCTCCGCACACGGCACGGGCACTCCTCTGGCCGATCTGCCGCCCACGGGCATCGCCTACACCAACGTTTACGGGGCCACGCTCACCAACCGCATCACGGGCACGGAGACCTTCGGAGGCACGCAGTACGTGAATGCCGGCTGGAGCATGACCGGCAACGCGCCTGTCTCGGGCAGCACGAATCGCATGACCCTGGTGCTGACCAACAACGCGGTGCTGACCTGGCAGTGGGGGACCAACTACACCTTGTCCCTCGAGGCGCAACACGGTTCGATCACCAATGCCACGTCGGGATGGAAGCCGGCCGGTTCCCTCTCCACCCTCACTCCGGTGGCCGACGTGGGCTACGTCTTCGATCATTGGGTGTTGAACGGTCAGACAGTCGGCGCGGGCGTGCCGTTGTATGTGACGATGGATGGGGCCAAGGACGCCATCGCCGTCTTCAGGTCCATCTTCATTGACGTGACCGCTCAGGTGAGCTGGAATGTCAACTGGGTGTTTGACCCGCGCAAGGGTTACTTCCTTGGAACGCTGACGATCGCCAACACCAATTCGCAAAAAATCCTCCTAGCCCCGATCTGGTTCGAGGTTCAGAGCACGGAGTGGCACTGGCTGCGTTTCCCGACCGGGATCGACGCCATGACCGGCATGCACTACCTCGACCTGAGCGCGGCCGTCACCAATCAGTTGCGCGGAATTGGAAATGGCGATCAGGCGCTCGATGTCGGCGAAGCCGTCACGGTCACGGGCATCGAACTAATGGGCCGCCGCACGCCGCTCGGACTTGTCGTCGCTGTTTGGGCCGATCCTCCCGGGGCCGAATCTGCCGACACTGACGGTGACGGTATGCCCGATGTGAATGAGAATGTCGCCGGCACCAGTGCTATGGATCCGAACTCGGTCTTCCAGATCCGGCTCGGTCCTGATGGGCGCAGCGTGCAGTGGGACAGTCAGCCCAACCGCAGCTACAAGGTTTTAATGTCCGCCAATCTGAGTCAAGGTTTCGTGACCGCGAGAGACAACATCAAGGGCTCAGGAGCACCAGCGACCTATACAGCCGAGCCGCAGGTGTTGGGCGTTGGTACAGAGGGTGCGGTTTTCTTCCGGGTTGAAGTGAAGGTCAAGTAACGTTCAAGTGAGGAGGTGTTCAGTGAAAGCGAAACATACGAGCAACATTTTGGCGATTTCGGTTCTGATGGCTGCCTTGGCGGGATATGGCGAGGAACGGCAGGCGAACGGCAGGCGGGATGCGGCTTCCCGTACCAACAGAACGTGGCAGGTGCAGGTCGGATGGGTACACCAGTGGGGCCGCGGCATGACCGTGAGAAGTCCTGCGCCCTCGCTCTCGCTCCGCAGCGGTCGGGCGCTGACAGGCGCACCGGGACTCACCTACCCCGACAACAACGCACTCATCCCGCGCACCTTCGACGATGGCTTCGTGCGCCCGGATCTCTGGTCCGGTGACGCGGGCGTGCCTGCCGAGCGGCAGAGGATGACCTGGAACTGGGGTGCCAGCCACGCCAGCCAGTACAACTACGACGGAGGCGACCACCCGACCCTCACGTTCCACAAAAACCGGGGAGAGTATACCGGCGCGGCATACTCCATCAACAGCGGCAAATCGGATGATGACCTTCCCTCGGACGGCATTGAGATCAAGACCCGCTACCTGCTCCACTCCTGGACGCACAGTGACGGGCCGACGAACGCGCCGAACGTCAAGGTCGTCCTCGACGTCAACTTGGTTCTCGGGCTGGCCCTGTTTCCAGGAACCACACAGAAATACAGGCATGTGTCTGGTCAGGACACGTATAACGTATCGGAAACCTACACCTATCTGGACTACTATGGCACAACGGCTGGCGGGTCATGGCCCGCGTTGAATCTGCCCTACTCGGGAACGTATGGAACGGTGGGTGGCTCAGACGCCGGGCCGTTGATTCCCTTGAACCCAGAATCCTCGTCTCTGGTTTCGACGTATCAGGGAACCGCTCAAAAAAGCGTGGAGATCAAGAGCAAGCTCTGGCGCCTGCGCGCCGAAGCCGGAGTCGAATTCGTGAAGCCGATCACGGATCGCCTGGACGTGTACGTGTCACCGCAGTTCGTTATCGAATTTGTTGACATGAGCGTGGATCGGAATGAAAGCGAAACCTCCGCAGCGGGCGGCACGACGGCTTCGGGTTCGGATCACAAACACAAAATGTCCCTCTATCCGGGTGTCTTGCTGACGGCTGGCGCGGACTACCGGATCAGCGAGAACTGGTATGCGGGTGCCAGCCTCGGTTACGAGTGGCTCTTCGACGACCCGTCCCTGCGAGTCGGGCCTAGCCGGGTGGAGTACGACCTGAACGGCGGCGAATTCAGCCTCTATGTCGGCCGCCACTTCTGATCCGCATGCGGGCCAAGCCCGCACCCAATTTCACTTGCCCACGAATGACGCGAATAAACTCGACTAGTGAACGACCGCACACGTTCATCCAAGCGATCAGACAATGTCAGATGGGCGCAAGGGAATCTCCCTTGCGCCCTTTTTGCGCCTCTTTATGCTCGTGCGCGATGATGCTTGCGCCCTGTCGAGCGACCAATTTGATCCGGATACCCCTGGCGCTGTCGATGACGCCAAGCGTCTGTAACAGCCAGAGGCAAAGAGTACAGCAACCACGAAAACGGTGAGAATCGGGTTAACGGGCCTCGCCAGAGTAGGGTTACACCGTATAGATACGATCATATCGTTCGGTTACAGTAACAGGTAATGAAACACCGCCAATCCTCATCGAATGGCTCACAGAAAAGGATCAAACCATGAAGTTAGGCGGCGCTTTAAAGCATCCGTGTATTGACGGGGTTTGCGGGGACGTGATACCTTTTGCTCATGACCCCCTTTGATATTCTGGTTCTGACAGCAGCGAATGAAGCGCAGGCGCAAGGTTACCGCACGCAGTTGGCCTGGCGGCAGGCGAACGGGCTCCTTGACCCGTCCACGCGTATTCTCGTGATCACCGATCCCGGCGGACGACGTGTGGGATCGCTCGGCGCGACTCTCAATGTGCTAGCGGTGTTGGCGGCGGAGGGTGGAGAGCGGCGGCCGGCGGCCGGAGGTCAGAGGTCGGTGATCAGAGGTCGGACGACGAGGGACGGGTTCCGCTCTCTGTTCGCCGGCAAGCGCATCCTGATCTGCCATTCGGGCGGCGACAGCCGCCGCACGCCCGCTTACGCGGCGCAGGGCAAGGTCTTCACGCCCGTGCCGGCCGCGGCCGCGAACGGCGCGCCGCTGGCGCTCTTCGACCTTATCCTCCGTACGGTTTCGGAGCTGCCCGCCCCTGCGGATGGGCACGTGCTCGTTACGTCCGGCGACGTGCTGCTGACCTTCGACCACGCGTCGGTCGATCTTTCGCGTCCGGGCGTCACCGGCGTGGCCTACTTCGGGCCGGTCGAGCGCGGGTCGCGGCACGGCGTGTATGTGCCGGAGGCGTTCCGCTCGAACCCGCTGCGAACCGAGTGCGTGCCGGTCGTCGATTTCTTGCAGAAACCGTCCGAGGCCGAGGCGCGCGCGTGCGGCGCGGTCGATCCGTTCGGGCATGTGGCGGTGGACACGGGGCTGGTGAGCCTCGATCCCGCGACCTGCGAGCGGCTGTTGGACGTGGCGGGTTTCGGCCGGTCCAGCCGGAAGGGGCAGACGGCGTCGAAGGGCCTGCTGACCGAGATCATCGACGGCACCTGTCCCGCGCTGGATCTCTACGAAGAGCTGACCATGGCGGTCACGCCGCGCTTTGACGAGGAGCGCTTTCTCGCGCGCTTCGTGGCCGGACGCGGCCGCGACGCTGCGCACGGCCGTCGCATGCGGGCCTTCTACCGCGCGCTGCGCACCGTGCCGTTTCACGTGAATATCGTGCCGTACTGCGAATTCTTCCACATCGGCAGCAGCCGCGAATTGCTCTCGGGCTTTTCCGGACTTTCGCGCACGGCGCAAGAGTACCGTTTCGCCAACTGCAGCGGGTCGGTGATCGGAGGTCAGAGGGCGGAGGTCGGTGACGCGGCCAGCCCGGCCTTCATCTTCAACTCGCTGATCGGCTGCTCGCTGCGCTGTGGCCGGGCGCTCATCGAAGCGGTTCATCGGGCGCCTTCTGACCCTCGACCTCCGACCTCCGGCCTCCGACCTCCGGCCTCCGACCTCTTGGCCCTTGAGGGCGAGAACATCCTGACAGGACTGCCGCCCGAGGCGAAGGTGGCCGTGCGCCTGGCAAAGGGCGTCGGGCTGGTCTGCCTGCCTGTCGGCGCCTCGGGCTGGTCTGCCGTTGCGTACGGGCTGGATGATGATTTCAAGACCCCGTTCGGAGGCGGCAAGCCGTGCCTTTTCCTGAACCAGCCGGTCGAGTCGTGGATGGCGCGCAACGGCGTGTCCGCGGCGAAACTCTGGCGGGGCGACCAGAGGGACGGACTCTGGCGCGCGCGTCTGTGGCGTGTCGGCGAGTTAGACGATGTGCTGGCCGAAGCCGTCGTGGTGGGGCACGGCGACGAGTGGACCGACGGCGTGAAGGAACGGCGGTACAGCATCGCCGACCTGCTGCCACGCGTCAACCACGACCGGCTGCTGGCGGTGCGTCAGGAGATCCGGCGGCAGGTGAACCTGATGCGCGTCGCGGAGCGGCTGCTGGCCGAGGAGGCGCTTCCTTCGGCGGTGATCTGTGCGGAGATCCAGACGCAGGACGAGGCCGCGCTGGTGCTGCGCCAGCTCGCACTGCTGCTGGAGGGCGAGGCGCTCGCCCAGCCGCTGTTGCGCGCCCGCGTGCTGCGCCTCACGGCGATGATACAGGAGAAGTTAGGAGTTAGGAGTGAGGAGTTAGGAGTTAAGACGAATCCTCATGCTGCCGCTTTTGCGGCGGTGTCCGAGGCGGTGGCGGTCAGCTTCGAACCGGCCGACACGCCTCGGGCGGCCGCGATCTTGCATGACCAGGTGGTGTGGGTGACCACGCCGGTGCGCATCGACTTCGCGGGCGGCTGGTCGGACACGCCGCCGATCTGTACCGAGCAAGGCGGGACCGTGCTGAACGCGGCGGTGACGCTCAACGGGCTCTACCCCGTGCAGGTGATGGCCAAGCTCAACTCGGACGGCTGTATCCGGCTCACCAGCATCGACCTCGGCGAACGCAAGGAGATTCGCACGACGGCTGAGCTGCTCGACCACCGCGACCCGCACGATTGGGCGGCGCTGGCCAAGGCGGCGCTGATTCTGGGCGGCATCGGGCCTTCGCGGGCTGAGGAGCCGCTGGACGCGTGGCTCAAGGCGTTGGGAGGCGGACTCGATCTGACGATTTTCTCTTCCCTGCCCAAAGGGTCGGGCATGGGCACGAGTTCGATTTTGGGTGCGGCGGTGATCGCCTGCCTCGACCGCGTGTTGGGCGTGCCGTTCAACACCGACCGTCTGATCCGCATGACGTCGATTCTCGAGCAGCGCATGTGTACGGGCGGCGGGTGGCAGGATCAGGTGGGCGGCATCATGCCGGGCGTGAAGCTGATCCGCACCCAGCCGGGCACGGACCAGACCGTGTCGCTGCGCTGGACGGTATTCGACATGTCCGAAGGGAGCGAGCTGAAGCGGCGCTGCCTGCTCTACTTTACGGGGCAGAAGCGCATGGCGCGGAATATCCTCCAAAACGTTGTGAACGGCTATCTGGCGCGCGACCCGCTCGTGCTGCAGACGGTGCGCGACCTGAAGGCGTCGGCGGCGGATACCAAAGAGGCGCTCGACGCGCAGGACATCGATGGGTTTGCGCGGGGGCTCGCGCGGTATTGGGAACTCAAAAAGCAGATCGATCCGGGCTCGACCAACGCGCCGATCGAAGCGCTGCTGCGGCGCGTCGCGGGTGAGACGCAGGCCGCGCTGTTGCCCGGCGCGGGCGGCGGCGGGTTCATCTTCCTGCTGGCCAAGAGCGCGGCGGCGGCGGAGCGCATCCGGCACGCGTTCGAAGCGCACCCGCCCAATGCGCACGCGCGTTTCTTCGATTTCAATGTGGACCAGCAGGGTCTAAAAGTGACGGTGCTTTGAGGGTGGCGATGGGAGTTTGAGGTCAGCGCTAAGGAGAGCAGCGATGAAAAGAAAGACGGAATGGGGTCAGCGGTTGGGGATTTCGGCGGTTGTGGCCGTATGGGCGTGTTGGGCGGGGGCGGCGGCGGTCGAGGGTGACTTCCTGCTGCAGACCAAGAGCACGACCATGGCGTTCCATAAAAGCGGCCCGACATGGCTGCTGACGCACTACGGCGCGAAGCTGGAGAAGAGCGGCGACGCCAACGCGCTCGCGTGGAACGGCTGGGTCGGCGGCACCTTTTTCGGCCACCGCAAGCCTTCGACCTACTCGGTGTATGGAAGTGATAACGATGCCAGCACCATGAACAAGTTTGGCGGCCTGGCCGTGCTCCACGCGGACGGCGTGGCCTCCACGGAGCTGGTCGCCCAAGGCGCGAAGACGGTCGAGGACAAGTCCGGCGTCACCCACCTGGTGCTCGAGCTGAAGGATTCGGTGTACCCGTTCTTCGTCACCCAGCACTTTCGCGCGGTCGAGGCGAGCGACGTGGTCGAGACGTGGGTCGAGATCAAGCACGACGAGGCCGCGCCGGTCAAGCTGATGCGCATGGACTCGCTGGCGCTGGTTTTCCCGCTGCTCGAAAAGGAGTTCCACCTGCTCACGCTGGCCGGCCAGTGGGCCAGTGAGAACCAGCTCGCCGAGGCGCCCGTGGCGCTGGGCCAGACCGTGAGCATGACCT
>CAYMLQ010000044.1:0-24813 GCA_964390795.1 uncultured Lentisphaeraceae bacterium | reverse complement strand
TGTGGACCACCGAGCCGGCCATCCAGTTCTACTGCGGCAACTTCCTGACGGACAAGGTTCCCGGCAAGCGCGGCAAGAACCTGTGCCATCGCGGCGGCCTGGCGCTGGAAACCCAGCACTCGCCCGATTCGCCGAACCAGCCCGCGTTCCCGTCCACGATCCTGCGCCCGGGCGCGGTCTACAAGACGGTTACGGAATATCGGTTCGGCGCGAAGTAAGCGGGTGGGACGCGCACGTTACGGCGTTTGAACTGCGCTACACATTCGTGCACCAGAAACCAAGCGTGTTTTGGGGCGTATTGGGCGTTGACAGGCTGATGCCACATGGCCTATAGTCAAATGCAATTTGGCTAAGGAGTGTTGTGATGCCAGCTAAGCATAAGAGCGAAGGAGAGCCCGTTGTTCAATGGGGCGCATCCGGCCAGATCCGTGAGGTTGGCGTGATGTACTCTTGGACTCCGGACGGCTTGACTGCTGTTGATGCGAAAGCGGTTAAAGGACGGCTGTCCAAGCACGAACACGGCTGTTCGCTGGGCCTGCGGTTCGAAAATCAAGCATCCGTTATCGAGCAGATCAAGCGGGGCTTCGATGTCGTGTCGCTGACGCGCTTGAGCCAAGAGATCCAAGTCACCACACAGCAATTGGCCGAGATCGCCTCCATCGCCAAACGAACGCTCGCGCGAAGGAAGCGGGAGGGCCGGCTGAACATGTTTGAGTCTGAGAAAATCTACCGTATCGCCACGTTGTTCGACCGGGCGGTTCAGGTTCTCGGAAGTGCTGAACAGGCCAGGCAGTGGCTCAAGACGCCCAAGAAAGCACTGCGGGAGCAAACGCCGTTGCAGCATTCTGAAACGGAAGTCGGCGCCCGCGAGGTCGAAGATTTGCTGGGGCGTCTGGAGTATGGAGTCTTTTCTTGAAAATCACGGCTTGGCGGATTGTTCAGGCAAGGCATGTGCAGTCGGCTTTCACTGGAGAAGGCGCACGTCTGTTTCCCGGACGCTGGAATCCGCGCGGGACGCCGATGATCTATACGGCAGGATCTTTGTCGCTGGCGGCCATGGAAATGCTTGTCCATCTGGACGCGCCGGAGGTTCTCAAACTCTACATGAATATCCCCGTCACCTTTGACACGGCACTTTGCACGCGGCTGTCTCCTGCCGAAATGCCGTCCAATTGGGCCGACAACCCGCCGCCGCTCGCCACTCAACTTATGGGGGCAGACTGGGTACGTCGTGCGGCTTCCGCCGTGCTTGCCGTTCCGAGCGCCATCGTTCACATCGAAACGAATTATCTGCTCAATCCGGCGCACCCTGATTTTTCGCGGATACAGATTGGCGGCGCTGCCGAGTTCGAGTTTGATCCGCGCCTGTTGAAGACGCACTGAAGAGGAGAGCGAGTGACACGAGAGACTGGGACGAAGTGGGTGAAAGGGGCGGCCGCAGTATTGAGCGGGCTGCTGCTGTGGGCGGCGTTTCCGCCGCAGGCGCAGGCAGACAGCGCGTGGCTGGCGTTGGTGCCGCTGTTTCTGGTGATCCGCCACAGCGCGCCGCGGGGCGCGTTCGGGTGGGCATGGCTGGGCGGGCTGGTGTTCTGGGTGCTGACGCTGAGCTGGTTTCCGGCGATCATCAAGAACGAGGGCCCGTGGCCGCTGGTGCTGCTGGGCCAAGTGGCGCTGTCGGCCTGGTGCGCGGCTTTCCTCGGCGTGTTCGCGTACGCCTCGGCCCGCGTGTGGCGCTGGGCGGGCGAGGCGTCCGGGTGGCGGCGCGTGGCGGCGGTCGCGGTTGTCGACCCGCTGTTGTGGGCCGGCACCGAATACGCGCGCGGGTGGCTCTTCTCCGGGTTCGCCTGGAACTTCCTGGGGGTGAGCCAGGTGGCGAACCTGCCGCTGATCCAGATCGCCTCCGTGGCGGGCGTGTACGGCGTGTCGGCGCTGCTGGTGCTGGTCAACGGCGCGGCGGCGAGCGTGATCGAGCGCACGGCGGCTCCGTTTGTGGCGCGCTTCAGGCGCGAGCCGTTCGTGTCTCCGCCGTTCGGGCTGCGGCTGCTGCGCTCGGCCGAGAGCCTGCTGCCGTTCGCGCTTGCGATCGGCTGCTGGGTCTGGGGCCTTGAGCGGGTGAAACGGTGGACGCGCGCGGAGGCGCAGGCCTCCGTGTGGCGGATCGCGCTGGTGCAGCCGAACTCGCCGTGCATTTTCGCGATCAACGACGATACGATCCGCTCGCAGTTGGAGCTGCTGGTGAAGCAGACGCAGCTGGCTGGCTCGGCCAAGCCCGACCTGACGGTCTGGCCGGAGACGGCGGTGCTGGGGTCGGTGCCGTATGCGCCGGAGACGATGAAGGTGATCCGCGACGGCGCTGTTGCGGCGGGCGGGCCGCTCATGACGGGCGTGCTGGAGACCGAGCGCACGGCGGTGACGGCGGCGGCCTCCGAAGGGTTGCTTTTCTACAACGCGGCCTGGCTGTTCTCGGCGACAGGCCAGGAGCTGGGGCGCTACCGCAAGCAGCATCTCGTGCCGTTCGGCGAGTACATTCCCTTGGACAAGCTGATCCCGTTCTTGCAGCGGCTGGCACCCACGGGCGTGAGCTGTACGCCGGGCCAGGGGCCTGGCGTGCAGCGCCTGACGCGGGGGGACGGGCAGGCACTGTGCCTGGGGCCGCTGATCTGCTTCGAGGATACCGTGCCCGCGCTCAGCCGGAACGCGGTGAAGGCTGGCGCACGGCTGCTGGTGCTGATGACCAACGACGCGTGGTTCAACGGGTCGATCGAGCCGGTGCAGCACCTGAACCAGTCGGTGTTTCGCGCGGTGGAGAACGGCGTGCCGCTGGCGCGTGCGGCGAACTCCGGCGTATCGTGCGTGGTGGATCCGGTGGGGCGCGTGAAGCGGCTGGAGTCGGGCGGTAGGGTGGCTGATTTTCCGGGTTTTCTCGTGACGCCGGTGGCGGTGCCGGAGCAGCCGCTCGCGGCGCCCTACACGCGCTGGGGCGACTGGGTTTTGGGGCTTCCTGGCATGCTCGTGACGCTGGCGGTGCTCGCTTTCGGGCTCCTGTCCGGAAAGCGGAAGAAGGTGTCGGCATGACACTCCAAGAGCTGGAGCGCTGTTCGTCGGCGGTGACGCTGTCCGACATGGAGATTTTCATTTTTCCGGAGCTGATGTACAGCCTGGTGCTGGCGAACATCATGTCCCCCCGGCTCTGGCAGTGGCGCGACGACCCGTGGTTCAAGGGCATCCGCAAGATGAGGCCGTACCGTCGCCTGCAGCGGCTGAAGCAGTACATCATGGACCACTACGTGTTCAACCTCGACTTGGAGACGTGGGGGCTGACCGATCAGAAGCGCGAGCTGGCGCGGTTCTCCGGGTTTCTTGCGCCGGAGGTGATCGCGCAGTCCAACGCGCTCTTCGGCTATGAGGGCGACACCTACTATTTCGACATCGACATCCGCACGCATTTCGGCTTGGACAAATACACGGCTGACACCATCCCATACTGGAAGACGGAGACGGTGGAGGCGATGGACGCCTTCCGGTTCCGGCCTGGGTTTGCAACAGGGGCGGGCGAGTGCGTCTCGCTCGCGGCGCTCTACGCGGCGGCGTTGTATGTGGTTGCGGGCATTCCGCTGGAGAAGGTGTTTCTGATGGCGACGCCGCTGCACTCGCAGAATTTCGTGGATACGGACGGCGGCGTGCTGATCAACAACCGGCGCCTGGTGACACAGGCGATGTGGTTCAACGGCACGCAGATCTCGGGGCAGGCGCGGCGCGCGCTGGAGAACGAGCGGGTGACGATCGTCTCGCATCACACGGGCTGGATTCACACGCTGTACCGGCGGGCCACGATCGCGCCCCAGGCGCTGGAGCATTTTTCCGGGCGGCTGCGCACCTTCTTGAAGACGCCGCTGACGCCCGAGATTCTGGTCAATTTTCTGCGGCAGAACCCTCGCGTACGGCAGTGCTTTGTGCTGCGCTGGCCGGTCAACGGGGTGGATCGCTATCTCGCGCTAGATCAGGCCTTCAGCTTCGAGCAGGAAAGCCCTTACAAGGTGACAGACGCCACGCGCGAGAAACTGCTGTCGGTCATTCCGATCGAGACGTTCTCGGCGTCGTGCAGCCTGTGCAAGATCGTGCTGAACGACGTCGAGGCGGTTGTGCGTGAGCGCAGCATCGATCTGGACGACCCTGCGGACTTGCAGGTGCTGAAGGCGGCGGTGGGGGACGGCTGCATGAGCGCGTCGGAGATTGTCGGGCAACTGATCCGGTTCTGCCATACGGAACCGCGCTTGCCGTCCGCCGCAGGCGTGGCGTTTGACGAGAGCGAGCCGCCGGTGGCGCTGACGCTCGAGATGACGCGCGAGCAGGCGGTCGCGCACATCGAGTCGCTGCGCGGCCGGAATGTGACGGCGGACATGGCTTTCTACGCGTGGCGGGATTTGTCGCGCACGCCGAGCGCGCCGTTCATTCGGGCTGCGCTGGAGCGGAACCCGGTGTGCAGGGCCGGGGCGGCGGCGCTCGGCGAGGCCGAGCTGGTGGCGCTGGCTGCCGGCTGGGCCAACGAGTCGATTTACGACGGCGCGGCGCGTCTGGCGCAGCCGGACGAGGTGTGGAACTTCCGGCGCGGCGACGGGTTTGAGAAGGCGCTGCTGGTGGCCAGCATTCTGCGGGGCAGGGGCTCCGCGCCGCTGCGGCTGGTGCGTGAGGACGCTGAGGCTGCCTTATATGAAGGTGACCGGCGGGTTTGCGCGTTCCCATCGTCCAAGACGCCGGCAGAGCCGGTTTGGGAGCTGTGACCGGGCTCCCAAGGAGGAATTAGGAGTTAGGATTTAGGAGTTGAACGTGCAACAACCCGCGAAAAAGGCGCGTCCCGTGAGTCCTTACTCGGGTGCGAATTCAACCAAGTGAAGGCGCAGCCGTTGGGTGCCGCAGAGAGGCTGGATGGGCGTTGGCATGGCTCCTGCGTTTTAACACTAAGTCTGTGAGGTCATTCGACTGAAAAGACTTCATCCGCATGACCTTTTAAGGGGTTTTGCGGCCAAGAACGCCAGGATCGGACATTCGAGGTGCGTACAAGGCAGCGCGGGTTTGCGTTGGGACTTGTGCAGAGAAGTATGCGGGTCCGCCACGTCGGGGGACGTGGCGGACCGTGCTTTTTTGCGTGCTGGCTTAGTTCTGCCGCCGCCACCCGGAAAAGGCATGTCGGAAATGCGGGGTTTGTTTTGCCCCGTCAGAAGGATGGCGCGCATCCGTTCTTTAAAAAAATGAAATGTTCTCAATTACGGATTGATGCCACGGACCGCCTGTAGTAAACTATCGGCTGTTTCATTTCATCAAAAGGAGTCAAACGATGAAAAATGTCGTGTTTTCGATGATGTTGTGTGCCGGTCTCTCTGGTGCAACGTTTGCGGTTTCTGGAGAATTGGCTGATGCGCCCCGGTGGTATGTGAGTCCGGGTGTGGGCATGATGTTTTTTGAAGGTAACCAGCCGACGGACGAAGGGCTGAACATGGTGCTCCGCCTGGGGTATGATGTTTCCGAGCACTGGTCGGCCGAGACGGGTGTGTCATGGGCGCCGAATATCACGAGCAACGGAGGCGACAGCCAGGACGACGGCCAGCCGGGGTTCAACCAGAGCGGGCAGAGTATCCGCGGGGTGTTCTTGGACGGGCTGTATCATTTTAACAGGTACGAGCGTTTTGATCCGTATCTGGCTGCAGGTTTTGGCTATTTTCGCGCCAACGACAACGTGTTGTGCGAGGGTAGCGAGTACAGCGTCGTGGGTCCGCGCATCGGTGCGGGCGTGATGTATCATTTGAACGACCGTTGGTCGCTGCGCGCTGACGCCCGTGCCTTCATGGCGCTGGATCAGACGTGCGAGTTCATCTACACGGCGGACGCGGGCGTCGCCTATCGTTTCGGCGGGAGCGGCGGTTCTTCTGGCGGCGGTTCCGCGGTTGAGGGGCTGCCTGCGGATAAGGATTCGGACGGCGACGGGCTGACCGACGCCGAGGAGGCCAAACTGGGAACCGATCCTTTCAATAAGGACACGGACGGCGACGGGCTGACCGACGGCGACGAGGTCAAGGTCTACAAGACCAACCCGCTCAATCCCGACACTGACTTTGACGGGCTGAAGGACGGCGCGGAAGTCTTCACCTACAAGACCAATCCTCTGGATCGGGACACCGACAAAGGTGGCGTGGCCGACGGCCACGAGGTGATCGAGGATCACACCAACCCGTTGGATCCGTCGGATGACCTGATGCTTTTCGAGGTCTACATCCAGTTCGATTACGACACCACGGTGATCAAGCCGGACTACTTCAAGGAAATCGACCATGTGGTGCGCGTGCTGTCGCGTAACGCGCAAGCCACTGCGGTGATCGAGGGGCATGCCGACCGCCGGAACCGTTCCAGCGAAAAGTACAACCAGGATCTCTCCGAGCGCCGCGCTCAGGCCGTGCAGTCGTACATGGTCGGCAAAGGGGTTGAGGCTTCTAAGCTGACGGCCGTGGGGTACGGTTTCAGCCGTCCTAAAGTGCAGCATGACCTGGTCAACGGAAACCCCGAGAATCGCCGCGTGGAAATCTACATTCGCGGCGCCGGGACGAATGCTGACAAAGCCAAGTACGCGAACCCTGAATAACGTGCGGGTGTTTTTGACGGAGCATTGATAAGGGGCCGCAAGGAAACAAGGGTTTCTCTTGCGGCCTTTTCGTCATGGAGTCGGGATGAAGATCATCGAGAGATACGTACTGCAGTCCTTTCTGACCGCCTTCGCGCTGGCCTGGCTGGTGCTGTCGTTTGTGCTGACGATCGGTCTGCTGGTGCGTATCACGCGGCTTCTGATCGAGGGTCTGCCCATGCAGGCCATCGGACTTTTCCTGCTCGTGGGCCTGCCAGAGACGCTGACGCTGACGCTGCCGCTGTCCCTGCTGGTCAGCGCGCTGCTGGTGTTCAGCCGGCTCTCAGCGGACAGCGAGATTGCTGCCATGCGTTCCTGTGGCGTGAATCTGCTGCATATCATGAAATGGCCGATCGTGTTTTCGCTCCTGTGTACGATGCTGGGCTTCTATGTCAACAACGAGATCGTGCCGCGCAGTCATGATGTGCGCCGCAATCTGCGCTCGCTGGTCAGTGTGGATGTGGGGCTCGATCTGCTGGAGCCCGGACGCATGATCGACGATTACCCGAAGCTTAAGCTTTTCTTTGAGAGGAAAGAAGGCAACTGGCTGCACGGACTGCTGGTGTTCGACTTCAGCCAGAAGGGGGTGACACGTGAGATCCGTGCAGAGAAGGCGCTGGTCTCGACGAACGGGACGGATATCGTGCTGGACATGTACAAGGTGCGCGTGGACCCCATCGAGGCGGAACGTCCCGGCGTGGCGGTTGCCGACCGGTTCAAGCATGTGATAGCCGGCGCCCTGAAGCAGCGTGCCTATGTCCGGAAAGAGAAGGACTTTCATTTCAACGAACTGAGGCGCGAGATCGCCGAACTCAGGGCCAATCCGAAGAACATTCCCCGCGAATACATGCGCAACCTGCTGAGTGTTTTTCGCACGGAGTTTCATCTCCGGCTCGTGTATGCCTTCGGTTCGGTGTGCTTCGTGTTGATCGGCGTTCCTCTCGGCATCCGCTCGCACCGGAAAGAGTCAACCGTCGGCATGGCGATCAGCCTTGTGGTCGCCATGACATATTACCTGTGTGTGATTCTTGTTCGCTCGATGGACAAGTATGACTGGGCGCATCCGTATGTATTAATCTGGTTTCCGGTGGCCGCCTGCGGCGTGCTTGCGGCCTTTCTGATACCGAAGAATTTGTAGTGTCTCTTTAAAGGCAGGAAAGGACTGTGAGTATGGCGACGATTCATCCGACAGCAATTATCGATTCCCAAGCGCAATTGGCCGCGGACGTTCAGGTGGGCCCGTATGCGATCATCGGGCCTGACGTCAAGATCGGCGAAGGCACGGTGGTGCAGGCGCACGCGTATATTAGCGGGCACACGACGATCGGCCGGCGTTGCGAGATCTTCCCTTTCGCGTGTATTGGCATGAAGTCTCAGGATCTCAAATACAAAGCCGGTGACATCACCTACGTCGAGGTCGGAGACGACACCGTGCTCCGCGAGTATTCGACGGTGCATCTTGGAACGAAGCCCGGCGAAGTGACAAAAGTGGGCAGCCGCTGCCTGATTATGGGCTACTGCCACGTGGCGCACGGATGCGTGGTGGGCAGCGACGTCATCATGTCGAACTTGGCCACGCTGGCGGGCGAAGTGCAGGTCGCCGACCATGCCATCATTGGAGGAATGTCGGGCATTCACCAGTTCTGCCGCATCGGCACCCACGCCATGGTTGGCGGCACCACGAAGATTCGGCAGGATTGCCCCCCGTATATGCTGACGGAGAACGCAGGGGGCGAAACGCGCGTGCTCGGCCCGAACATCGTCGGCTTGCAGCGTCGCGGGTTCTCGGCCGAGGTTCGCGCGGCGCTGAAAGAGGCCTACCGGCTGCTCTACCGCGAGGGACTGAACCGGAGCCAGGCGCTTGAGCGCATCAAATACGAGGTCGAAGACCTGCCGGAAATCAGGATACTCGTTGACTTCTACGCCACCAGCCAGCGCGGCGTGCATTGAGCCGTTCGCCCTGGCGATCAATCAATCAAAGACCCCGTCAGCGAGTTGGCCGGTTCTCGTTTTGAGGTCCTGCCAGGCGGTGAGGTATTTTCGGAGGAAGGCGTTCTCGGGTTTCTGCAGGCGTTCTTCAATGAGGGTTCTCACCCGCCGCTGCTCCGTACGGTATTCGTCTTCGGTGAAACGTCCCGAAAAGAGCGCCATGCGCAGCCAGACGAGGTAGGTGGTGAGCGCGTCGAAGCAGTTGTACTGCACAATCTCGCGCCTGCGGCCGCGATACCAGAGGCCGCAGACGTCGTCGCCGGTCGTGTCCAGCTTGCCGGGAATGCCGGACAGCGTGGCGATCTCGTGCAGGGAGACTGCGTAGTTCTTGCCGAACCCGCTGAGCATCTCCATCAGGTCCACGTCCATGCTCTCCCACGGCTTGGCGTCGAGGCGGTCGCTGAGGTTCTTCAGGCTGAGCCCGTTGGTGATGGCCCGCTGGGTGAGAATGCGCAGGTCGGCGTTGCGGGAGTTGAAGCCGACCAGCTGGGGGTTGCGCGTGGAGAGTCCGTCGAGCAGAAACCGCTTGAGGATATAGGTTTCGTCTTGGGACTCGTCGTCGGGGTTTTCAGGCAGGGCTTGCAGGAAAAGCTGCACCTCGCCGTTTTTATATGTGCGGCGGACGACCATGGCGATCGAGACGACGCGGCAGAACAGGGTGCGCAGGAAGGGCGTGGGGTTCTCCGCCGTGGCGCCGCCCTGCTCCCACATAATGCGCAGGACCTCGTGCGACGGCAGGTCGTCGGGCAACTGGTAGAGCAGGCGCCCGGCCTGCAAGTCGGGAACCCACTCGCAGTCGAAAGCCCAGACCTCGTCGTGGAGGGATCGGATCATTCGGCACTCCCTTTCGTGCGGGACGCCGCCCGCGCGCGGTCGCTGTCATCGGTGAGCGATGGCTGCTCGATCTCCAGGGTGCCAGCGAAGTCGGCCTCGACCCGGAAACGCACATGTGTGACGCGCTTCGGGAGGGTGGGGATTTTGCGGCTCAGCGCCGCCGCCTCCGCCGGTTTGCCCTGGGTGTCTCGCACCTCGAAGCTGTGCGTCGGGCCCAGCAAAAGCGAGTCGTCAGGCTGGGTCGTGTAGGTGGCGAGTTGGAAGAAAACCGCCCCGGTGAAGTCGTCGAGGCGGCGGACCTGTCCGCGCAGCCGCAACATGCGGAGGTTGGTTCCCGCGAGGTTGATGAGCGGCGACTCGAGCTGGACCCTGCAAGGCCCGGCGTGCGCGATGCGCAGGGTGATGGCGCCGTCGCGCAGGCCGGTGCCGAAGGCTTGCCGCTTGCGGTCTTCAAACGCGTAGCGCCAGCCCGCGAGACGCCCGTCTGGGCTGAGCTCCGAAGGGATGACGGGCAGCAGGTTCTTGTCCGGCGGGATGAGGGGGTAAGCGACAAGCGAGGGCAGGTCGAAATCGGGCACGTTCAGGGAGAGGGGCGCGCGGGATGGCGAGCGGCCCGCCGCGAAAACCGCGAAAGCCGTATAGCCGGCAACGCCTGCAGCGAACAGCAGCAGAATCAAAAATGGCAGCAGGAGCTTACGGGGCACCCGCGGAGTGAGGCTCCTCTGCTCGCGCACACCCTGCGCGTGCTGGTCCGTCGTGAGCGGTATGGCAAAAGAGAGCCGCGCGCGCAGCTCGGGAAGGCTGTGCTGCGTCTCCTTGCGCTCCATCCACGGATCGTCCTCAAGCCCGGCCTCGCGGAGGGACTTTCGGTATCCTTCGCAGTCGAAGGGTAAGGAGCGGAAGGCGATGCTCTTGGCCGTGTCGTCGTAGATGCAGTAGGACGAGCGGCAGTCGCCGTCGCGCGGATACCCGACGGTACCGGGGTTGACGATGTAGCGCTTTCCCTCTTCCAGTTGGAAGTCGCAGGGGTTCACAAAGTGGGGGACGCCGCTGGCGCCGATGACGTAAATGCCTGGCAGGTGCGAGTGGCCAACGAAAAGCAGTTGTTCCTGCGTGGCGCTCCAGGAGGGCAGCGCCTCTTTGGCCTCGATAATGTAGCGGAAGGCGGCCGGCTCGGAAAAGTCGCCGTGCGCGCACCGGAAGCCGGGAGCGGTGACGACCAGCGGCAGCCCGCTGAGCCACGCGAGTCCGCGGGGCGAGATCTGCTCGCGGTGCCGCAGCACGGCTGCCTGGGCGCGCGGAGAGAAGACGCACGGGTCGATCTTGCCGCAGACGGCGGCGTCATGGTTGCCCATCAGGGTGATGTGTACAACGCGGTAGACCGATTCGAGAACGCCCACGGGGTCGGGCCCGTACCCCACGACATCGCCGAGGCAAATGATCTTGTCGACCTTCATGTCGGCGAGATCTGCCAGCACGGTTTTCCACGCCGGCAGGTTGGCGTGGAGATCGGATATGATCGCGTAGCGCATGGCGGAAGGGGCTTCAGGATGCAGACCCGCGCTCGGGAGATGGCCGGGAGAAAAAAAGCGGCAGGTGAACACCTGCCGCCCGCATGAAAAGGAAGGCCACCTTAGCCGGCGACAATCGCTTCGTTCGGGCATTCGCCCGCGCACGCGCCGCAATCGATGCACTTGTCAGCGTCGATCGTGTAGATGGGGGAACCTTCGCTGATCGCTTCAACCGGGCAGGCGTCTTTGCACAGCCCGCAAGCGACACACTGCTCTGTAATCTGATACGCCATGGTGGTCTCCTTAGGTGTTGGCCGGTGCGCATGCACGCGCACGCGCTCCGGAAGTCTAAATCACTCTTTTGATTTCGCGTATGTTAGCCCAAAACGGGGTGGCGGCGCAAACGAAAAAGGGATTTTACGAACGGTAGTTGGGCGCCTCTTTGATGATCTTCACGTCGTGCGGATGGGCTTCGCGCACGCCCGCGTTAGTGACGCGGTAGAAGGCGGCGTCGCGCTTCAGCTCCGCGATGGTGCGCGTGCCGCAGTAGCCGAGCGCCGAACGCAGGCCGCCGCAGAACTGGGTCATGATCTTTTTGACCGAACCCGCCAGAGGCACGATGCCCTCGATGCCCTGCGGCACGAGTTCGTCATCTTTGGTGTTGTCCTGCCCGTACCGCTGGCGGCTGCCCTTGCCCTCTTTCATGGCGGCGAGGCTGCCCATGCCGCGGTAGACGACGTAATGGCGGCCTTCGTGGATGATCTTCTCGCCGGGGCTCTCTTCGGTGCCCGCGAGAATCGAGCCGAGCATCACCGTGTCCGCGCCGGCCACCAGCGCCTTGGGCACGTCGCCGGAGAGTCGGATGCCGCCGTCCGCGATGACGGGGATGGCGTTGTCCAACGCCTGCGAGGCCTGGTAAACGGCCGTGATCTGCGGGATGCCGACGCCGCACACGACGCGCGTCGTGCAGATGGAGCCGGGGCCGATGCCGACCTTGACGGCGTGCGCGCCGGCTTTGTAGAGCGCCAGAGCGCCCTCCGCCGTGGCCACGTTGCCGCCGACGACATCGATGTCGGGGTAGTGCTTGCAGATCCATGCGACCATGTCGAGGATGCCTTTGGAGTGGCCGTGCGCGCTGTCGACAACGACCACGTCGACCTCCTCGTTCGCGAGCAGCGCCATGCGGTCGTGGTCGCCGGCGCTGACCGCCGCCGCCACGCGCAGGCGGTAGCGGCTGTCACGCGTGTAGAGCGGCTGGGCGTTTTCGACCAGTTCCAGCACGTCAGTGAAGGAGTAGAGGCCCACGAGGCGGCCCGCAGCGTCGACCAGCGGGAGTTTGCCGATCTTGTTCTCCATCATGATCGCGTAGGCCTGAGCCAGCGTGGTGCCGGGCTCGGCGGTGATGACGCGCGTCGTCATCACCTCCGAGACGCGGGTGGATGTCTTCTTGGCGAAGCGGATGTCGCTGGAGGTCACGATCCCCGCCAGCCGGTCCTGATCGTCGAGGATCGGGAACCCGCTGAACGAGAGGTGGTGCTCGTCGCGATACTGGCGGATGAAGGCGAGCGTGTCGGTGGCGTGAAAGGCGACCGGCTTCATGATCAGGCCGTTCAGGTGATGCTTCACGCGGCGCACGTGCTGAGCCTGCACTTCGGGCGGGAGGTTCTTGTGGATGACGCCGATACCGCCCAGCATCGCCATTGCGGTGGCCATGCCGGCTTCGGTGACGGTGTCCATCGCGGCGCTCACGAACGGGATGTTGAGGGTGATCCGGCTGGTGAACCGCGTGGCGAGACTGGTGTCGTCCGGCAGGAAATCGGCGTACCGTGTGACGAGCGTGACGTCGTCGAATGTGAGACCCTCGTAAGGGAACTGTTTCATGAAAGCGCTGACTTGTGCGTTAACGTGCATCTGTGACCTCCGATTCGTTTCGCTTTCCCGTTATTATATAACCTATTTTGGGCGCGTTGACAATTGCGAAGGTGAAAAATCGCCACCAAAAATCGCCACCGCCAAAAATATTTCAGGCCGTGGTTGACATTGGCCCGCCGGAATGGTTTAATACACCCGATTTTTCGCCTGCAAAGGCCAGTGGGGGTATAGCTCAGTTGGTAGAGCGCTTGAATGGCATTCAAGAGGTCAGGAGTTCGACCCTCCTTACCTCCACCACTTCAGAATCACTCAGAACCGCGTGACTGCAACAGGTTACGTGGTTTTTTGTTGTTGCGGTGTATGGCCAATGTATGGCAAAATAGGCGCATTGTTACAGCTTAATCCGTTTTAATTGGAGCTTAACATGCCCTTGTACAAACAGCCGCATTGCCGTTTTTGGTGGTTTCAGATCCGCACGCCGGGTGGTAAAAGGATCCGCAAATCGAGCGGAACCACTGACCGCGCCAAGGCCGAGGTCATCGAGAAGACCTTTCGCATGGGACTGAACCGCGAGGCACCCGCCGACCGCCTGCATGCCATGCTTGACGCCGTGTGCGGATTCACGAACAAAACCCGGATGACCCTGGATGATGTCTGGCCAGCCTATACGGAATGGATGACCGCGGCAGGCCGGGAACTGGAAAAGACAACGCTCGATAAACGCGCGTTGGCCATCCGCCGCTTGCAGACTTGGGCGAAAACGGATTACCCGGCCGCGCTGGAAGTGGCGGCTATCGACCGGGCCACCGCGACCGCCTATGCCTCTTACCTCGCAGCGCAAGGCCTGAAGGGCAAGACCCGGCAGCACATCCTCGGGGACCTGTCTACCATCTGGGAAGCCCTGCGCCGCGCCCGCGACGGCGTTGAAAACCCGTGGCCGCTGGTGCGTCCGGAAGCCAATGACAGCGACCGGGGTATGGCGTTCACGCGCGAACAGGAGAAAGCCGTACTCGATGCCGCCAAGAAGGCGGGGAACGGCTGGCTCCTAGCGTCGCTTATCGCGCGGTACACCGGGATGCGATACAGTTCGGTTGCGCGGCTCACATGGAGCGAGATCGATTTGAAACAGGGCGTGATACGCCACACGCCGCCAAAAACAAAAAAACACGCGATCAACGTCCTTGTGCCGCTCGTGGATCCGTTGCTGACCGAGCTTAAAAAGGCGCGGAAAATGGATCCGGAGGCAGCCGATGTGCTTCCGATCCATGCGAAGGTCTATCCGCGTACCCACGCCAGTAACGGGCCTGGGCTCTTTTCTGGGATACTCACGGCGGCGAAGGTCGGGGAGGGGTTCACGTTCCATTCGTGGAGGCACACGTTCCGCACTAGGTTGAGCGAGGCGGGGGTGTCGGATGACCTGGCTAAACGGCTGGGCGGCTGGACCGAGGACGCGACAGCGGCCCGCTACGACCACGCGGAACGCGTGGAGGAACTGCGGGCGGCCGTGGAGAAGGCGAAGTAGCGGCTGTCTTTTGGTCTCGCAATTCTCTCATTCACGGTGCTAAAATTAAATTTATTACGGTGCACACAGCATGAGTCTTGCGACTTATGCGCGGCGGCCTGTTCGGTTGCCGTAGACTAGTGTTGTGCCATCGATGATTTGGTTTCAAAGTTTGATCTGCGCCATGCACATGAGAACACAAACAACTATTTCTTCTTCTCGATGCGATGTAGTGCAGAGCGCTTCTCGGCACGGCACTCAGAAACGACTAGCAATGGGGGAACGAGCGACGAATAAACTACAGTTCATCGACCTCTTTTGTGGCTGTGGAGGTTTTACGCTTGGCATGCAACGGGCCGGGTTCCAATGTTTGGCCGCGATCGATTTCAATGCCGAAGCTGTAGCGACACTCAAAGCAAATATCCCTGAAGTTAAGCACGCTCTAGAACGCGATCTCACCACTTTTTCCACCGAAGAGCTTGCAAAACTTATTGGCACGGATCATGTTGACGTGATTGTAGGAGGTCCGCCCTGTCAGGGATTTTCGACAGCACGCCAACGGGATGGGTCCAATCATGGTGCACGCATTAAAGAAGACCCTCGGCGACAACTATATCGCGAGTTTCTTCGCTTTGTTAGGCACTTCCACCCGCAAATCTTTGTAATAGAAAATGTCTTGGGTATTCGTACTGCCGCAGGGGGAGAGTACTTCACCCGTGTACAAAAGGAATCCCGTGAACTTGGCTACCGGGTTCATGGCCAGATTGAGGATTCTTGGGAACTGGGTGTACCTCAGAAGCGACGCCGCCAACTCATTATCGGCGTTCGCAACGATATTCACGGCTACTTCCCGCCCGATCTGAAGCCAGCCCCACGTGCTGAAGCGCGAACAGTTTTAGGAACTGCGCTTGGTGATTTGCCCATCCTCCGTGCCGGTGGTGGCGATGATGAGCGTGATTACGACCTTGATCGCAGGAAGAAGCACTTGCAAAGTGGCGACAAAAACACGGCAAAGTATCTTACTCAAGTTCTTGAAATCGATATCGCCAAAAAATTGACCAACCACGTAGCAAGACCACACAGTGAGCGCGATCTACGAGATTTTGCATTATTGAACGAAGGCGAGAACTCTGCCACAGCCATGCGAGATCGCGGAGTTGTGTTTGAGTTTCCCTACGACAAATCCAGCTTCAAAGACCGCTACACCCGCCAAAGTCGGCAGAAACCATGTAGTACAATCGTCGCCCATCTCAGTAAAGACGGCTTGATGTTCATCCACCCGACGCAAAATCGCTCACTGACGCCGAGAGAGGCTGCCAGAGTGCAGAGCTTTCCAGACTGGTTCTGTTTTCCGATAGCCCGCACGCACGCCTTCCGGTTGATCGGCAATGCGGTTCCGCCGCTTATCGCCGAATCTGTCGGTTTGGCAGTAGAAGCTTATCTCGTGACAAATGCGACTTCGACGGTAAAGGCCATTAATGGTGCAGAAAAAAGACAATTTTGTCAGAGTTGTGATTCGATAGTGACCAACAAAGGTATTGGAGAGGCAGCCTCGATCAATCGTAAGTCCATTCCTCGGTCAACCGAAGCAGCCGAACGCGAACTACAGAGGTTCGCTCAGTTGGATCGCAAATCCCTGCATGCACTTTCCGAAACAGACTTTCTGTACGGTTGGCATGCCCTATTGTTTCTGTTTCCTAACCTTCATCCCGACAATGCGCTTGATCATAGTACGGATATCGAAACCACAAATGTGACAGGGGTTAGAGAATCCGATTTAGGTAACTTCCTGTCACTATGCTACGTTCGTAGTGGATGGCCCGTCGCAATGGAACGCGTCGGACACGAAGCGTGGCGACGGTATGCAGCGGGAGAAATCAGCAAAGAGGACTTTTACTGCGTCGATGCGCAAAGAGCAGGCCTAATGGCCGACAAACGGAAGATGGTTGGTGCATGAAACCGATTAAAACAAAAGATGCACCAGCAGCAGATGAAGGCTTCGATCTAGCTCCACCGCAGGCAGCCAGCCTCGTCGAAAGCCTTCGTGCCTTTGGCTACGAACTCCCCACGGCCCTTGCCGACCTTGTGGACAACAGTATCACCGCAGGGGCTCGCCACGTCTGGATAGATTTTCACTGGGATGGATGTCACTCCGCAATTTCTGTTACTGATGATGGCGCAGGGATGACCGCAGATACGCTCGTTGCAGCAATGCGGCCTGGGAGCCAGAACCCCCTCCAAGACCGAGATCCCAAAGATCTCGGCCGTTTTGGCCTAGGGCTTAAGACCGCCAGTTTCTCGCAATGCCGCCGAGTCACCGTCCGTAGTCAAAAGCGTTCGGGCGAAGCGGCAACGCGGTGTTGGGACCTGGATCACATCGCCCGAGTTAACGACTGGCAACTTCTTCGTTCTGGAAACGCCGATGCTGAAACGCATTTCCAACGTCTTGCCAAGCTCTCTCACGGCACTACAGTTCTTTGGCAGAACCTCGACCGCATGGTTGCAGGGAACGACACTAGCAACGCAAGACAACAAGATTTCTTCCTTCATCGTGCCGAGGGCGTCCGCCAGCATCTAGGCATGGTCTTCCATCAGCTGATGTCAGGGGCTAAATCGGTAAGATTGCTTCTGAATGAGCGTGTCATTTCCCCGTGGGACCCGTTTCTTGAGGGAGAGCCTGCAACCCAGAAACTGGCGGATACGCGACTCAAACTTCGACAGTCAGTCATCAAAGTGCAACCGTTCGTTTTGCCGCACCAGTCGAAGATATCGTCTAAAGCAACCCACGAAGCTGCTGCTGGGCCGCGAGGTTGGAATGCACACCAGGGTTTTTATATTTACCGCGGCCGCCGTCTCCTTGTCCCAGGCGACTGGCTTGGTTTCGGATGGGCGAAAGAAGAACACTATAAACTTGCCCGCATCCGGATAGAGATACCTAATTCGCTCGATCACGATTGGGACATTGATGTCACAAAGTCTCGCGCTATGCCGCCCGCACTGTTGCGGGATGACATCCGTCGTATTGGCGAGCGCACCCGCAGCATTGCTAAACTTGTCTACTCGCACCGGGGCGCCAAGCTCACACCTCAAGCTGACGCCGAGCGCGTTTTGCTTTGGGAACCGATGGCCAAACACGACAAGACTTTCTATCGATTAAATCGCGATCACGCGCTCCTGAAGCGTGCAATGGAAGGGTCTACCAACAAACCCGCGCTTAACGCCCTACTCCGCCTCATAGAGGAAACCATTCCGTTCCCTCACATCACCATATCTAACTCCGATAAGCCCGGAAGCCTCCCAGGCCCTTTCGACCACACTTCTGATAGTCAGATTTATGGGATCATGGAACAGGCATACTTGTCGCTTGTCACGACCGGCTACGGTCCACAAGAAGCCGTTAACCGATTGCGAACAATCTGGCCATTTGAGCTGTTCCCTGCGCTCTTGGCATCTCTCACAGAAAGGCCGCCGAATGTCTGAGCAACACGACTATCAAGCGAATGCCCGAAACTTGGCAATGGATATTCTCAGAAGAGAGAAAATCAAGACGCCTGAGCTTATCCATCAAACTGCGATCAAGGCAGCCCAAGCGCAGACACTCTTCGACCCAACGGCAACCGTAGACATCGAGCGGCTTACTGCAGAACTTCGCCATATGTTTTCAGTAAGTGCTGAATCCGCCACTGCATTGGACGATCCGACCGACCACAAAACCTGGTTGCCCGTGAGGCGTTCTCAGATTCAATGGCGCTTTTGGAATCGTTATGTGACCTACTTGGAACGCGACTTTGGAATGGCACCTGAGTCAGTGCGACAACTACATGATGACACCGACATGGTTCTGGAGAGGTTCGAAGATCCGCAACGGGAAGCGCCTTGGGACCAGCGCGGCATGGTCGTCGGCTCAGTTCAGTCGGGAAAGACCGCGAACTACACAGGCCTAATTTGTAAGTCCGTGGACGCTGGCTACAAGTTGGTGATTGTGCTCGCAGGCATTCACAGCAACCTGCGTGCACAGACCCAGCTTCGCATCGATGAAGGTGTCCTTGGCTTCGACACACAGAAGAGCCGTAAACTCAACAGTGACAACCGATGGGTCGGAGTCGGCAAACTGCCAGGGGAACGACTCGTGATTCACTCCCTCACCAGTAGTGCAGAGAACGGAGATTTCAACAAAACCGTAGCGGAGAACATTGGGGTCATGGTTGGCGGCGACCCAGTGGTCTTGGTTGTTAAGAAAAATTCCCATCTGCTAGGGAACTTACTCAAGTGGGTCCTCCACGTGGCAGGAACTGATGACCCAATTACCGGCAAACGAGTAGTAAAAAATGTGCCGCTTCTGCTCATTGATGACGAAGCGGACAATGCCTCCATCAACACGAAAGCACGCCCAGGTGTCGAGGACAGCGATAGCGTGACAGCGATCAACGGCAAGATCCGAAAGCTGTTGGATGCATTCGAGAAATCATCCTATGTCGGATATACTGCTACGCCATTCGCGAATATTTTCATCAACCCTGAGGCCGAGACGTTGGCCCATGGAGAAGATCTGTTCCCTCGAAGTTTTATCATCAATGTCACGCCGCCATCCAATCATATCGGTCCTGCAAAGGTGTTTGGACTTGATGGTGACCCGGATGCCGGCATCGCGGGCGGAAACGGGTTGCCGGTGGTTCGGGAGATTGACGATTACGCCGATGCATTCCCCCCGAAACACAAGCAGGACCACGTCCCAAGTGCGCTACCGGAGTCGCTGAAACTCGCCATCCGATGCTTTATCCTGACATGTGCTGCACGTTGTGCTCGCGGCCAGGACAAGAAGCACAACTCAATGCTGGTTCACGTTACACGCTTCGTAAATGTTCAGTCTTGCGTTGTGAGCTTGATCCGTGACGAGCTTTCCGGCCTTCAAAGGCGTATCGAGTTCGGAGATGGCAAACGTCACCCCGCCCTTATCGACGAGTTAAAAGATCTGTGGGAAGACGAGTTTGTTCCTGTGACAAAAACACTAGGCGATGAAGCCGGAACGCCAGTCACTTGGGCGATGGTCAAGAAACAGTTACACACAGCGGCCTCGAAAATCGCAGCACTACCTATCAACGGTTATGCCAAGCAGGCACTTGACTACAAAGAACATGAAGCCGAAGGACGAAGTGTTATAGCCGTTGGTGGAGACAAACTTTCGCGCGGTCTGACGCTGGAAGGGCTTTCCATCAGCTATTTCCTCCGCACAACGCGGATGTATGACACATTAATGCAAATGGGCCGATGGTTTGGCTATCGACCCGGATATCTTGACTTGTGCCGACTGTTCACCACCCGGACACTTATAGAGTGGTATCGCCATATTGCTTTGGCGGAACAGGAGCTTCGCCGTGAGTTCAAATATATGGTCGATGCCGGTTTAACGCCGGAAAATTACGGTCTCCGCGTACGGACTCATCCTGCCGGCATGATTGTCACTGCACTCAACAAGATGAGCTATGGTCAGACGCGGGAGTTGAAGTGGCCCGGCGTTCTGTCTCAGACTACGGAATTGCCAAAGGACGCTAACAAACTGTCTGCGAACCTGAAAACCACCGAACTATTGGTGGGCAAACTTGGTGATCCGTCGAATGGCAGCGGTCGCGCCTCGCGAATTTGGAAGAACGTTCCTGCGAAAGACGTGGCGGAATTCATAGAGGCGCTGAAGTTTCCGCCTGCCTCTGCCCGCGCAAGTGGTGAACAGCTCGCAGCCTTTATTCGCAAGCAGGCGAACAAGTTGCCTGCGGAACTTCTTTCATGGACTGTTGTGCTTGTGTCGAATGCTCAATCTTCCGCCAGTCAGCAGCGCAAAGTTGCTGGCTTCGACATCGGCTTGGTTGACCGTAGCCCAGAGAGCCAGAAGGAAACAACCTTTTCTCTTAAGAAAGCAAATATCTTAAACCCAGCTGATGAAGCATTGGATTTCAAGGGGGTGGTATTTGACCAAGAGTGGTTTAATGCAATTGTGGACAAACGGGATCTATCGAAAGACATTGAATGGTTGCGCATGCAGATTGGCACGGATGCGGACCAAGTGGCTCTGAAACTTACACAAGAGTGGCAAAAGGGGGAAACGCCTC
The DNA here is from genome assembly GCA_964390795.1 of uncultured Lentisphaeraceae bacterium. GTDB lineage: Bacteria > Verrucomicrobiota > Kiritimatiellia > RFP12 > UBA1067 > CAYMLQ01. The sequence goes on along the minus strand of CAYMLQ010000044.1, from coordinate 4,329 downwards.
GGATCAGAAAACCGCCCAAGGGCGAGACAACCAGGGCAAATGGGCGAGTTTTGCGTGTCCTTCGACGTTCCGAGAACGGTCTCCTGCTTATCTATCCCGTAGCACGTCCCGAATTTGTTGTATTAGACGAGACGTCCGGACGCACTGAAATGACGGGGCTCACGACCTCGGATGGGCCGATTATCGGTGTTGCGTTGAGTTTCCCAACAAGCGAGACAACGCTGGGCGTCGAATATCGGGTCAACAAGATCTGGGATGCGGAAATGCAGGAAGACGCGGGTTATGAAGATTGAGGAAATATGGTGCGAATTGGAGGCGGAGTCAAAGGCTGGCAGCGCCAGCGCATGGTTGACTCGGTTCGCATTACCCCAGCCTTCTCAACCCTTGCTAGTAGCGCTCGAAAGTTCCATGAACCGCAGGGCCTTGTTACTGCCTTTGCCAAAATCGGCGATCCCGGCAAAACGCGATTGGCCAGTATGCCGCGGAGTGGAGGTGTTCAGTATCGCGTTTTCCGGCGAGGCGCATTTGGGTGTTCGTTTGCTTGACCGCGCCTGCGTCGATGTCTTTGCCGCACTGGCAGAAGATTTGGCGCCTCGCGTGGCAGTGACATCCGACGCATGTACGGCGGCGAAAGTTATGTTGGCAAGACTCCGTCGCTGGCAGAAATTTCTCGCAGCTGGGGCTGCTGGACTTTCCATAGAAAAGCAGCGAGGTCTCTATGGTGAACTCTACACATTGCGTGCACACCTATTGCCGGCACTGGGTGCTTCTATTTCCATCACTAATTGGCGTGCCCCGTTAGCAGCACACCAAGACTTTCAATTCAAGGCCGGCGCAGTTGAGGTTAAAACAACAACGGCCAAGCAACCGCAGTCTGTTCGTATCACAAGCGAAAGACAGTTGGACGATTCAGGCATTCCTTCTTTGTTTCTTCACGTTGTAGTGCTCGATGAGCGAGAGGTTGAAGGGCCAGGGCTTTCTCACGGCGAATCGCTTCCGGATATCGTAAGGAGCTTGCGAGATCTTGTTCAGGCTGATGAACGGGTGTCCGAAACATTTGATGACCGGTTGCTGGAGGCTGGTTATCTCGATTCTGATGCACCTCGCTATGAGACACGACTATTCGCGCTGCGAGGCGAGCACTCTTTCTGTGTGAAGAACGGATTTCCTAGACTTGTAGAGCGTAATTTGCCTGTGGGCATAGGTGATGTCGCCTACATGCTGTCAATTACTGCTTGTGAGGCTTTCGCATTGCCCACCGCGAAAGTTATGGAAATTCTTGCAATGGCCGACAATAAGGGGGAGGGTCAGGGATGAGTGCCAGATTGGATGAGTATGCTGCCGCATTGAATCAAGAGATTTTGTCGCAGTGTACAGAAGACACAACCCAGCACCTTCGTGAAGAAGTGTTTACTCAGTACATTCTTGACTTGCTTGCCGATCGAAATGAGGTAAATGGTTGCGAACTAACTTATCATGAAGCACATAATGCGGGACGCGTTCCTGCTGCCAAGCTGAATGCCTGGGCTCTTTCCGGAGACGGTGCCACCCTCGATTTGTTTGTCACGTTGTATCATGGCACTAACAGTGTGACAGAAGTGGGCAAGCCTGATACAAAACGCCAGTTTCAACTTCTTCGCGGATTTTTGCGCCGAGCCATAGATGGTTTTCATGTACGCATGGAGGAGTCGAGTGATGCCTTCAATGCAATGCAGAAGATCTATGAAGCCCGTGAATCATTGGCCACAGTCCGGCTTTTCTTCTTAACGGATAGCGTCGTACGAACATTGGAACTTGATGAGGAGCAGTTCCCTGGCATCGACGTGAAGTACGTTGTTTGGGACTTGGGCAAACTAAGTCAATTGAGGGTTGGACAGCGGGAAGTTATCGAATTGGATTTCGTCAATACGTATGGCGGTGCGATTCCTTGCATACACACCACAGACCCGACAGGGGAATATCGAACGTTCCTCACATTTCTTCCAGCGCCCTTGTTGGCACGAATCTACGGCGAATACGGCCAGCGGCTGCTTGAGCGAAATGTTCGAGCGTTTCTCCAAGCTAAAGGTAAAGTCAACAAAGGGCTTCAAAAGACGCTCAAAGAGGAACCGCATCGCTTTCTTGCATACAACAACGGCCTTTGTTGTACGGCGGCCGATGTGCGTATCCAAGCTGGCAAGGACGGTCATGCACGGCTCGAATGGTTAAAAGACTTTCAAATCGTGAATGGTGGCCAGACCACGGCGTCGATTTACCACGCAGTAAAGAAAGTTGTGGGTGTTAAAGTCGAGCATGTGGTCGTTCAGCTTAAATTGACAGTCTTGAAAGATCCTTCGAAAGTGCATGAGATTGTGCCGCTGATATCCCGCTATGCCAACAGTCAGAACAAGGTTAATGGCGCGGACTTCGCCGCCAACGGACTTTTCCACAACAATATGGAGCAACTTTCGCGGACCATCTGGGCTCCAGCTGTAAGCGGATTGGAGAGAGGAACTCGCTGGTATTATGAACGCGCCAGAGGATCATATGCCGATGACAAGGCACGGCAGGGAACGCCAAAAAAACGCGGTGAATGGGAAGTACTGAATCCTTCGCATCAGAAATTCACTAAGACGGACTTGGCGAAGTTTGAGCACGCTTGGCAGGGTCTGCCCTATCTTGTCTGCCTAGGTGCGGAGAAGAATTTCAACAAACTGGCCGAGCGGATGGCGGAAGATGGTGAACCGGTAGTCGACCAAAGTTATTTTAAGCACTCGGTCTCTAAGGCAATTATTTGGCGTACCACTGAGAAACTATTTGATTCTCTCGAGTTTGAGGGATACCGAGCCCAGACCATCGCCTATACGTTGGCGTGGCTTGCGGAGCATACGGGCAGGCGGATCGATTTGGATAAGATCTGGAATGAGCAGCGATGTTCACCCAATCTATGTGAGGCTCTCAAATCGGTCTGCGAGCAGGCCTACAAACACATCAGCAACCAAGACGGTAATCCGGGTGAGGCGTCAAAAAGAGAGTCTTGCTGGAGGGAGTTTGCAGAGATCTCGGTAGATTTGCCGGGTGGCTTGGAGAAAGAATTGTCGGATAAGGCTTTTGTTCCTGCCAACACTGAAGAAGAGGCGTTGTCCGCCGAGTGGGAACGGGTACGCCACGAATTCATTAATGATTCACGCTCCATCGGTGAGTTGGAGGCTTTAACCGGGAAAGTTTGGATGCCCACTAGGCGCGGAGACCCAGTTTACTTCTATGCGGAACAGACTTGGGAGCAACTTCGTAATATTCGCTTTATGGGGTTAAAGAAGTTGCGAGGACTGGTGGAAATGTATGCTACCGCTGCAAACAATTAATCTTGGCGTACGCGTAACTCTATTTTTGAGCTGCGGAGCTAGTCGAGTTTAACGTTGACTTTATGCGAGCTAGCACGCATAATAAACGCATGAAAATTAATGATATTGTTAGGTACAGCAAACCGCAAAAGGGCGAAGAGGATATCCGCTTCACTCTGCGGGAGATCAACGGTGATCGCGTGCTGATAGAGATGATTTGCGATTGGACAATCAAGCCTACTGAGACGGTGGCAATCAGCGAGGTGTGCAAAGCAGATGAATAAGTGTCCAAAATGCGGTCACGAATGGCCCGACGAGAAACGAGCCAAAGGCGGCAAGGCCCGGTGGCAAGGGGTGTCGAGTGCAAAACGTAGTGCTGCAGCCAAGAAGGCCGCGCAAGCGCGATGGGGAAGCATGGGAAGGGGCGGAAAATAAACAATGAACGCAAAACCGGTTACAACATCAGGGTATGTCGGGCAGTTCCACTGGGCACCGCCTGACAGCCTGCAATGGATGGATTGCGGACCGCTGAGCGAAACACGCGAAGCCGCCGAAGCCTTAATGACCGCACTTGTCGCGAATTTCGAAAAGAAAAAGCACAAGACGTCCTGTGTGCGCACGGGGATCGGCGGGACTCGCATCATCCACCGCACTGTCACGGTGACAGAAAGGCTCGAGCCGTAACAGGCTGTGCCATTTACAAAACCGGACGGCAGAGAACTCCCGCCGTCTGGTTTTTTTCTGGAACTTGGAAAGGTAAACGGCTATTTAACCGAACATGAGCCGTCGGCGCAAGCGGAGCCGGTTGCAGTTTCGACGGCCTTGTTGGTGGCTGTTGACGTGCCGGTGAGGCCTGCGGCGTTAGTGGCCTGCTTGAGGACCGTCGAGGCACCGGAGGTGAGGGCGGTCTTGCCGACCTCGCCGATGGTCTCGATGGGCTTGTCGCCCACAATGCCGGGGGTGTTGGAGGGCGTGGCGGTCTGGCTCACGGACTCGTTGCCGCCGG
>CAYMLQ010000043.1:0-25713 GCA_964390795.1 uncultured Lentisphaeraceae bacterium | reverse complement strand
GGTATGTCACGCAACCCGACAACAGCAGCAATATAGACAGCTCAACGAACTTACGTGTCGTCTTCATTCTGTTTCCGCCTTTGACACAGGCGGAGGGCGGCTATGTATCAGGGTCGGTCTTTTTCAGTCAGGTGATGGACTACTTTCCGGAGCGGGAGTTCCAGCGCATCGTGGAGCGGTACGAGGGCAACAAGTGGGTCCAGTCGTTCACATGTCGGAGCCATTTCAATGTGATGGCTTTCGCGCAGCTCTCGGACAGATCGACTTCGACGACGTGGAGGTGATGTTCGAGTAGGCGTAGGTCGGGATCGCAATCCCGACCCCGCAGGCCTTGCTCTGGGCCGGCTGAAGCCGGTACAACGAACGGACGCCGTAGGCCTGCGCAGCCAAGGTATGTTGTCCCGGCTTCAGCCGGCCCCGGTCCATGGTATGTTGCGCTGGCGCCTCCGCAGCCAAGGTATGTTGTCCCGGCTTCAGCCGGCCCCGATCCATGTCCCGTTGTCCCGGCGCCTCACGCAGCGCACTTCGTCGGATACGCTTAGCTTTGTCCAACTGCTTGACGTTCCGTTCGCAAACAGGCGCGAAATCATGCGCAGGGGCGCGTCCGGAGATCGCGGGCCACCCCTGAAAGACGCGCCGCGCGGTGGCCCGCGAGGTTGCATCACGTCGAGGTGCCGCTGCCCGAGGCTGGGAATTTCTACTACCGGCTGGAGATCAAGCGGCGGGGTGCGTCAATAAGTCGCAACGCGACATTTCGTCCGTGGCGCGGCGGAGGGGTTCGCTGTTTCCCTCCGATATATCGCGCCGTCTTTTGTGAAAAACATTAGGCATGGAAAATGCGGGTAAGATCCGGTATTATCTTCATTCACTGTTTGGCAAAGGAATCATTTTCACGAAAGGTGCGTTTTCATGTCCGGTCCGGCGGATGCTTTTGCGGCCCTTATTCTGAAGCGAACGGGGCTTTTTACCGACGTGCAAGTCGCGCAGGTGCTGGCTGCTGACCGTTCGGACGGGACGGGCTTGCCGGGCGTGGTGACGCGTCTCGGGATAGCCCGCGAGGACGACTTTCTCAAAAAGATCGGCGAGATCCTGGGTTTCGCCTATACGGATTTGACGGAGGCCCGCCCGACGGACGAGGCGATCACGCGGCTTCCCGCTCGTGCGGTGTATCAGTACAACGTATTGCCGCTGGCGGTTGAGAACGGTGTGCTGACCGTGGTGACGTGCGACCCGTTTAACACCGGCATGACGGACGGACTGCGTCTGGCGTCCGGGTGCCCGGTGCGGGTGACGCTCAGTCCGCGCGAAGAGATCAACAAGGCGGTCCAGAAGTATTACGGCGTGGGTGCGGACGCGATCGAGAAGATGATCGAGGACGGCCGTTACGCGGTGGATACGGATATCGCGTCAATCTCCAAGATCGACGTGAACGAGATCGGGGCTGAGGCGTCGATCGTGAAGTTTGTGAACCAGATCATTTCGGAGGCGGACCGGCAGGGCGCCACAGATATCCATGTGGAGCCGATGGAAGACGAGTTGCGCATCCGCTACCGGATTGACGGCATGCTGCACAAGGTGGACGTGCCGCCGCAACTGAACCGCCTCAAGGCCGCGATCATTTCGCGTATCAAGGTGATGGCGAACTTGGACATTGCCGAGAAGCGGATGCCGATGGACGGTCGCATCGGCGTGCGGCTCAACAACGACGACATCGACATCCGCGTGTCGACGATGCCCACGGCGTACGGCGAGTCGATTTCCCTGCGTCTGCTGCAGAAGGCGGGGAACTTCGTCAAGCTGCAGGATTTGGGGTTCAACGCGTTCGATCACGAGCATGTCGTCAAGCTCATCAACCGGCCGAACGGCATCTTTCTGGTGACCGGGCCGACGGGCTCAGGCAAATCCACCACGCTTTATGCCTTTCTCAACGAGATCAACAAGATTCAGGTGCGCATCCTGACGGCGGAGGATCCGATCGAGTACGAGATGGCGGGGATCAACCAGGTGCTGGTGCGCCAGGACATCGGTCTTACGTTTGCGCGGGCGCTGAGGGCGTTCCTGCGTCAGGATCCCGACATCATCATGGTGGGGGAAATCCGCGACGGCGAGACGGCGGAGATCGCGATCAACGCGTCGCTGACCGGCCATCTGGTGTTCAGCACGCTGCACACGAACGACGCGGCGGGCGCGTTCGCGCGTCTGATCGACATGGGCGCGGAGCCGTTTCTGGTGGCGTCGGCGGTGGCGGGCGTGATGGCGCAGCGCCTGGTGCGCCGCCTCTGCCCCAAGTGCAGGCGGGAGGTGCCGCTGGACATGAAGTGGTACGACCTGCCCTACCCGCCGGCGGCGCAGAGCGTGTGGGAGCCGAACGGCTGCGAGTCGTGTACGAAGACCGGATACAGGGGGCGCGGAGGCCTGTTTGAGCTGCTGGTGGTGTCCGAGGACATCGAGTCGCTGATCATCGGGCGCAAGGCGTCGTCGGAGATCCGCGAGGCGGCGATCCGGCACGGGCTGAAGACGCTGCGCGAGGATGGCTGGCTCAAGGCCTTCAAAGGGATGACCTCGGTGGAAGAGGTGATCCGCGTGACCGAGGAGAGCGCGTGAGAAGTTCTAAAGTTCTAAAGTGCGAGAGTTCTAAAGTGCGAGAGCGCGAACGGGTTGGTTAAGATGGGCGTGTTTAACTACAAAGCGATGTCGAAGGACGGGCGGAAGCTGGAGGGGGCTGTCGAGGCGGCCGACCGGCGCACGGCTTTGGTTGCGGTTGAGAGGCTCGGTTACGTGCCGATATCCGTGACCGAAACGGCCGCGAAGAAGGCGGCGGCCAAAGGGCAGCCCATCTGGAAGCTGAAGATCGGCAGCGGCAAGTTGCGTATGAAGGCGATCGAGGTGCTGCTGTTCACCTCGGAGCTGAGCGACCTCTTGGAGGCGGGCATGACGCTGGGCGCGGCGCTGAACTGTCTGGCGAGCCAGGGCGAGGCGGATTCGGCGCAGAGCAAGATCGCGGGGGATCTGCGCGACCGCATCATCCGCGGCGAGCAGCTGTCGGACGCGGTGGCTGCGCACCCCGACACGTTCCCGCCGCTCTACGGCAACATGATCCGCGCGGGCGAGGCGTCCGGCGCGATGATCGAGGTGCTGCGCCGCCTGGTGGAGCACTACGAGCGCAACGACAGCATGAAGTCGAAGATCACCTCGGCTCTGACGTATCCGGCCGTGGTGCTCGTGTTCGGCGTCTTTACGGTCATTTTCGCGATGGTCAAGGTGATTCCGCAGTTCACCAAGGTTTTTGAAAGCATGGGGTCCGCACTGCCCCTGCCGACCCGCATCCTGATGGGGATGAGCACCTTTCTCATCCGCTACGGCGTGGTTACGGCCGTCGCGCTGGTCGTGCTCGGCGTGATGTTCAAGCGGCATCTGAAGACGGAGAAGGGCCGGTTCTGGTGGGACGGGCTGAAGCTGCATGCGCCGCTGATTAAGGGGATCATCGCGTGCGGCGCGTATTCGTCGCTGGCCTATACGATGAAAACGTTGTTGTCAAACGGCGTGAACGTGTTGCAGGCGCTCAAGATCGCGGAGGAGACGTGCAGCAACGCGCTGATCGCAAAAGCGCTGCACACCGCGCGGCAGCGGGTGACGGACGGCACGACCATTTCCGGCCCGCTGGGCGAAAGCAAAGTCTTTCCTAAGATGATGACCGACATGCTGGCGGTGGGCGAGCAGTCCGGCGATATGCCGAGCGCCTTGGGGCACATCGGCCGGCGCTACGAGAACGAGATGGATCGTAACATCAAGATCTTCACCAACGCGCTGGAGCCGATCCTGATCGTGCTGATTGGCGGCGTGGTCGGCTTTGTGGCCGTCGGCATTCTGATGGCGGTGCTCAAGGCGACAGCAACGCTCAACGGGGGCGGCTGAGGTCGGGAGCGAAGACCGGAAACGGCGGGGCGGATCAGTGATTAAACGTGTTTGAATGAAGGAGGTTGGTTATGGAACAGGACAAGCGGAAGGTCACGAGGAAGAGCAATCGGCGCAGTGGTTTCACCTTGGTCGAATTGCTCATGGTGGTGTGTATTCTCGGCATTCTGTATGCCGGCGCGCGGCTGGTCTTCACGGGGCAGGATCAGGAGGCGCGGATCACGACGACGCGGGGCAGCATCGCGACGATTGAACAGGCGGTGCAGATCTTCGCGATGAAGCACAACGGCAAGCTTCCGGACACGCTGGATGAGCTGACGGCCGGCACGGACGACGCGCCCGGGCTGCTCAAGGAAGGCGCGATCAGCGACTCGTGGGGCACGCCGTTCGGGTATGCCAAGACCGGCAAGAAGTTCAAGGTCACTTCGGCGGGTCCCGACGGTGAGATGGGCTCCGCAGATGACATTACGAACTGATAGAGGCTTCACGCTGATCGAGCTGCTGATGGTGATCGTGATCATCGGCGTGATCGGGCTGATGATCGGCCCGACGTTCTCGACCGGCTCGGACATCGGACGCGTCAAGACGGCCTCGCGCGGCGTGATGCAGTTGTCGCGCTACGCGCGCACCATGGCGCTGCTGCATCAGACGCCGGTCGATCTGGTGTTCACGTCGGGCGGCGGCCTGAGTGTGGCCGAGGCCGGCGGCGGCGGCGAGAGCCTGGTGTCGTCGCGGGCGTTCGCCAGCACGAATGCGGCGGCGGAGTCCGTTGCGGCGTCGGACTCAGGCGCCGCTGGCGCGTCAGGCGAGTCAGGGGCTGAAGCGCAGGAGGGCGGCGGCTCGTCTTACGCCATGGCGGAGCTGGCCCTCGCGAAGACGTACGACCGGGTGGCCTTCCTTTTCGAGGGGTATACCGACACGATGGACGACGGCCGCCGTTCGCCGTCCTCGCCGATGACGGAGGAGGAAGAGTCGGAAGGTGATGTGCAGACGTTCCGTATCCGCTACAAGAGCAACGGGACGTGCAGGCCCTATCGGGTCAAGGTGACTGCCGACGGCGATGCGGCGTACGCCGTGACGGTCACGATCGATGTGCTGGGCTCCGCGAAGATCGAGGATGAGGACGAGTGATGAACCGCTCCGGTTTTACGCTGATTGAGATTCTGATGGCCACGATGATCCTCGCCTTCGGACTGATGGCGCTGATGGCGGGGCTGAGCAACTGCGCGGTCATGATGACGCTGGCCAAGGAGTATCAGGACGCGCAGTTCGTGTTCAGCCTGGGCGAGTTGAAGTACCCGATGATGGAGAGCACCGATGTGGAAGACGAGCTGCCGGTCGATCCGGTCAACGGCACCGAATTGATGGAGGCGGCGGATCGGAAAACCAGCGAGATGCTGGAGGCTTACACCTTCGAGCGCACGGTGGACGAAAAGGAGCTTGAAACGAACCAGGAGGACGACGGTCTGTACGTGGTGAGGACGCGCGTGACCTGGGGTTCGGGCCCCGACCAATTCGAGGAGCTGGTGCGGTATGTGCGGCAGCTCAAGGGCGAGGGCGAGAAAAAGAAGTGATTGGAGACGCAAGACAGAGAGCACGCAGCCGCGGGTTCACGCTGCTGGAACTGCTGATGGCCATCATGATCCTGTCGATCATGATGCTGCTCTCGTTTTTCTGTTTCGACGCCGTGGTGCAGAGTTGGCGCGCGGGGACGGAGATGTCGGAGTCGATGGGCCAGGCCGACCACGTGATGGAGCAGTTGGCCTCGGGGCTGCGGTCGGCCTATTATCCGGACGTGGGTACGCAGTTGGACGAATACGGGTTTCAGTTGGGCGATGACGGGGAGGGCCCTGAGGCGCGGGACGGGATCAGCTGGGTCAAGATCGGGCGTTCGCTGGTGGGCGAGGACTGCGGGTTTGCCGATTCGCCGCACCGCATCAACGTGTTTGTCGCGGACGGCGGCAAGGAGGACGAGCTGTCGGGACTGGCGGTGAGCGCGTGGCGCGTGGATTTGCAGCTCGACGAGTTCGACCCGACGGAGGACGTGAAGGCCATCACGCTTTCCCCGCGGGTGCGCGGGATGAATTGCCGGGTGCTGGACAAAGACCAGCCGATGAAGGACGACGAGCCCAACTGGCAGGACACCTGGGATTTTTCGAACTGCATTCCCAAGGCAGTGGAGATTACGCTCTACATGGCGCCGCCGAAAGAGGAGGACGAGCCGCTGGAAGTCAAACGCATTGTGGAGATCCCGATGTTTGACCTGTCGCAGAACCCGCGAGCGAAGGCGGGCGGCGCGGCGGGTAAGTCCGTGAAGCCTGGCGTGGGCGGCGCGGGGCAGCCGATTACTCCGGGCGGTGGGCCTTCGACGCCGAAGTAGTGAGGCGCAGGCACCTTTTGCGAGCGAGTTGGAAAATGGACATGAGCGCGAAGCATCAGAGACTGGGTAGGGCGGGGTCCCCGAACCCGCCGCGGACGCCCCGGGGAGGCGTCCCTACCGGTGGTATGCGGACGCCTCGGGGAGGCGTCCCTGACGGTGTCCGCGAGCGGGGCTCCGCGCTGATTATCGCGCTGTGGACGATCACGCTGCTCAGCATGCTGGTGATGTCGTTCGCGCTGGACGCGATGCTGGAGGGCCGTATCGGCACCTATGTGCGGCAAAGGCGGCGGGTGGATTATCTGACGCAGTCGGGCGTGGCGATCGCGGAGATGCTGCTGGAGAAGCAGCAGAACGTGAGCGCGACCTCGGCGGCGGACGCAGAGGAGGACCGGTGGAAGGAGACGGCGCTGCGGATCAAGCGCGGGCAGACGGCGGTGGTTGAGGAGACGATCGCGGACGGCGTGGTGCGCGTGGAGATCATCCCGGAGCCGGCCCGCTGGAACATCAATGTGCTGGTGGGCAAAGACTACGACGAGGTGTGGGAGCAGATTTTCACGAGGGCCGGCATTCCGCAGGAGTATTTCTCAAAGCTGATCGACTGCTGGAACGACTGGGTGGATGAGGACAGCCTGCCTCTGAACGACGGTGCGGAGGATGACCACTACAAGTCGCTGGAGCCGCCTTATCGGGCGCGCAACAAGAGGGTCGATACCGTTGACGAGCTGCGCCTGGTCAAAGAGTTTGTGCCGGCGATTCTCGACGGCGGCCTGCTAAACCCTGAAGAAAAAAACAAGGACCTTCAAGTCTCGATCAGGGGAATTAAGGAATTGTTTACCACCTACGGGGATGGTAAGATCAACGTCAATGCAGCCCCCATGGAAGTTCTGATGACGATTCCCGGTATCGACGACGAGATCACGGCCGGCGCGATCATCGAAGAGCGCGAGGGGATGGGGGGGGGGCTGTCGGCGGCGGGCGGGCGCACCGGTGCGAAGACGTCGGCCCTCGGAAGCCGGACCGGGTCCTCGGCGGGCCAGTCCTCGGCGCGTGCGGGCGGAGGCTCCGCCCGCACGGGTGTGGGAGCGGCATCAGGCGCGGGCTCGCTCATGGGATCGGAGGAAGAGGATTATTCCTTCAAGTCGGTCGGAGATTTCATGTCCCGGATTCCGGGCCTCGACACGGGCGTGTCCCGTTTTGTCACGCATCAGTCGGGTACCTTCCGGCTCGTCATCGAGGGGCAGGCGGCAGGGATCAAGCATGCGATTCAGGCGATTGCGGAGTATGACGGCAAGAAGGTGCGCTATCTGAGGTGGCGCGAGGATCCGTGAAAAGGAGGAGTTAGGAGTTAGTAGTTAGGAGTTGAAATTCCTAATGCCTAACTCCCAACTCGCAAAGCGATTTGTTATGGCGAAAAGTGAAGTGATAGCACTCTTGGCTGAGCGCGGGTTGCTGCGCGGCGTGCGGTATATGCCGCGCGGCCGCGACGGCTGGACGCGCACCGGCGGCGGCGCGTGGCCGGTCGAAGAGCCAGCGATCGAGGCGGTGGGCGACGGTGCTGAAAAAGGCGCCGTGGTCGAAAGCGACCTGCCTTTGGCGCGTGCGGTGCGTGCGGCCAAGCGCGCGCTGGGCGCACGGCAGGTGGTGATCGCCCTGCCTCTTTCCCGGCTGCTGGTGCGTGTGCTGAAGCTTCCTGTCGAGGTGCGCGACGACCTGGCCGATGCGGTCGCTTTGCAGATGGACAAGCTCTCCCCGTTTCCGGGCGAAGACCTGAGCGTCGGCTATGAGATTCTGAGCGAGGCGGAGACGACGCTGTGGGTGTTTGCCGCCGCGATGCCGGCGGCGGTGTTCGAGGAGCTGGGGGCCGCGCTGCACCTGGCGAAGCTGCAGGTCACGCGCACGGATGTTTCGGCGCTCGGCTGGTTCCGGTCGCTGTGCGGGCCGTTCCAGCTCATGCGGCCGGGGCGGCGTGTGCTGCTGATGGATCCGGACGACGGGTGGGATTTGCTGGTGCTGGACCACGGGGTGCCGGTTCTGGCGCGCGGCTTGGGCGTGCTGCCCGACGCCGACACGCTGGTCCGCGAGATGACCCTGTCGCTGCTCAACGTGGAATTGGACGCGGGGCACAGCCCGGTCACGGACGCGCTGGTGGTTTCGATGACCCCGCCTCCCGCCGAGATGGTTCAGCGGTTGGAGGAGTTGCTGGGGGTGCCTGTCCGGCATCAGGTGCCGCCCACCGAGGACGGCGGAGTCGAGGGCGTGGCGATCCGCACCGGTGAGGGTGCGGCGATGGATATGACGCCGCAGTCGTGGCGCGACGCCATCAAGGAGTCACGCATCCGAAAGCGGGTGCTGACGGGGGTCGCGGTGGCGGTGGCGATCTGGGCCGTCTTTATGGGGGTGCTCTTCTCCGGGCCGCAGGTGTACAAGCAGCTGGCCGAACGGGCGCGTGCGGCGTCGAAGGCGCACGCGAAGGCCTACAAGCAGGTGTCTGACACGCGCGAGCGGGTCAATCTGATCCGCTCCTATATGGATCGCACCTACTCGTCGCTGGAGCTGTTGCGCATGGTGACGGGATACCTTCCGCAGCAGGGGATCACGCTGACCGGGTTCAGCTACAAGCGCGAGGACGGGGTCAGGATCGCGGGCGAGGCCGATGTCCCGGCCTTGGTCTACGATTTTAAGAAAGTCGTCACAGAAGACCCTCTGTTCGAGACGGTCACGCTGATGGGCGTGTCGGCAAGCAAGGGCAAGCACAAGTTTGAGGTGGATGCCAAGTTCAAGGGGGTGACGCCGAAATGAGTGCGGTATCCTCGAAAGAGAAGAACATGCTGCTGATTACGGTGGTGCTCGTGCTCTATGCAGGGGCGGCGCTCTCGTATAAGAAACAGGTCGCGAACTGGAAAGCGGCCCAGCGGGTCTGCGCCACGGCGGAGAAAAAGCTGCAGGAGGAGAAGGATCTGATCGCCGCACGGGACGACTGGTCGGAGCGCTACGAGAAGATGCGCGACCTGATGCCGATTTTCCCGGAGGGGATGGACGTGGACACGCACTGGCTCAGCATCATGGACTCGACGGCCACGAAGCACGAACTGGCCATCGCGCGCCGGGTGCCGGGCAAAGAGGTGGTGGTCGGCGACGTATATGAGCTGCCGATCGACTGCAAAGACTGGGAAGGCTCGCTCGAAGCGCTGGTCAAGTTTCTGTATGACCTGATGAGCCAGGAGAAGGCGATGCTGGACATGCGCCAACTGTTCATCCGGCCGTCCAACCGGCCGGGGTATTTGAAAGGCACGTTCACGCTGTATAGCGCGTACATGCGGGGTGAGGAGGCGCCGCAGTCCGAGGGTGCCAAGACGCCGACCGAAGCGCCGGCAGCCGAGGCCGCGCCGACGAATGCGCCGGCAGCCGAGGCCGCGCCGACGAATGCGCCGGCAGCCGAGGCCGCGCCGACCGAAGCGCCGGCAGCCGAGGCCGCGTCGACCGAAGCGCCGGCGGCGGTGGCGGAGACAGGGAGCGTGCAGACCGCTGCCCCGGCTGATGCGGCGGTGCCTGTGGAGGCGCCTGCGCCTAACCCCGGGCCCGCACCGTGAGGGTGTCTTGCCGAGACTGAACGAACGTTGATTTTTAGGAGCGACCATGAAGAAAATGCGAGATCATCTGTTGACGCTAGGGGCATCGTGCGTGCTGACGCTCAGCGTTGTGCTGGCCCAGGATCAGGCGCCCGCGCCCCAGCCGGAGGCCGCGCCGGTGGCTGCCGAACCTGCGGCGATACCCGCGCCCGCCGAACCCGCACAGCCTGCTGCGCTGGTGCGGCCGCCCGCATCGCTGGCCAGGCAGCGGATGGCGGGCCCTGCGCCCGCGTCCGGATCTCCGGCTGCGCGTCTGGCTCAGTCTGTTCTGAATCGGCGCAACACGGCCCTGCCGGCCGACCCCGCCTCCTTTTCAACGGAGGCCGCCGCCTCGGGGACCTCGCTGACCAATGCGGACGGCTCAGCCAAGTCGAAGACCACGATGCCCGCAATGAAGTTTAATAAATCGCCGGTCGAGAATGTTGTGAAGGCCTATTGCGACGTGGTCGAAAAGACGCCGCTTTGGACGCCTGAAGCGCTCGCGATCAAAGCCGAGATTACGATCGTCTGTCACGAAAACCCCCAATTCACGCGCGACGAATACCTTGAGGCGATCGAGGCGGTGCTGATTATGCACGGCCTCGTGCTGGAGCCCTTCGGCGAGAAATTCATGCGGGTGCTGGCCCGCCAGACCGTGCGCACGGCCGGCATTAAGATCGGCATGGATCTGCCGGAGGCGGGGATTCCCGAAAAAGGCAAAGTGCTGAGCCAGATGATCCAGCTCAAAGCGCTGATGGCTGCCGACGCGCAGATGCAGAAGGTGCTGGAGATGTTCCTGAAAAAACCCGAAGGCCAGTTTCAGGTCTTCGAACGCACCAACAGCATCCTCGTGACGGACACGCAGGAGAACATCAACCGCATCCTGGAGATCATCAAGTTCATCGACCAGCCGGTGCTGATTCAGGAGAAAGTCTTCTACAAGGTCATCCGTTTCGCCAAGGCCAAAGACATCGAGACGTACATTCGAAAACTGACTGACGATTCGCAGCAGCAGCAGAAGCAGGCCAAGGAGGAGATCACGGCTAAAACGGCGGGTGCGCCGGGCACCACGCGTCAGACGTCCGCGCCTGCCCTGACACCCCGGCCTACGTCGCCGTTGTTGCGGTTCGGCTTGCCTCCGCCGCCGGCTGCGGTGGCCGCGAACGAGACGCTGGAGGCGCTGGTGAGCGATGCGGAGCGCGGGATGATCCGAGGCACGGTGCAGATCCTCGCGGACGAGCGTACCAACCAGCTCATCATCATCACGCGCGAGGACAACATGGCCTTCTTCGACAAGATCATCGACGTGCTGGACATCGAGACCACCCCGGACGTCAAGGTCGAGGTGCAGCGCCTGGAGTTCGCGGACGCCGAGGATGTCGCCTCCATGCTGAACGACCTGATCGGCAACGCAAGCAGCAAGAAAGACGAAAAGACGCCTACCGGTGCGGCGACCAAAGGCAAAGACGCGACCCCGAAGTCAGGGTCGCCTCCGGGTGGACCCTCCTATGAGCCGCCTGCGAAGAGCACGACCCTCGCGGAGGCGGTCGCGGCGAAGAGCAGCGCCCGTGCCGAAGCGGTGGTTGGCGAGGCGGGCAAGAGCAAGCTGGGGCAGCTCAGCAAGGACAATATCAAGATTCTGGCTGACAAGCGCACCAACGCGCTCGTGATGATGGGCAGCGGGGCTGACCTGGCGGCCATCAAAGAGATTATCAAAGGCATGGATATCCAGCTCGCCCAGGTGCTGATCGAGACGGTGGCGCTGGAGGTCGCCCTAGGGGATACGCTGGAGACGGGCCTCGACTGGGTCCGGCGCGTGAAGCCGAGCCCGGCCGGCGGGATACCGATCTACAAAGATATTATAAATGCGCAAGGCCAGGCTGTGAAAACCATTGTCGGCTACACGGACGGGAGCAGCAACTACCGGTATGGCTCCGGCGGCGGCGGCGGGAACCAGACGCCGCAGAACCTCTTCAACCAGGCTATCTTCGCCGCGGCGTCGAATGCCGCCGGGGTGGTCACCTCGGGCGCGCCGGGTTTGGAATACCTGTTCACGATCGACAACCTGCGGCTGGATGTGATCATCAAAGCCGCGAAAACCGATAACAGCGCGAAAGTGTTGTCGTCGCCCGTCCTCCTGACAGTGGATAACAAGGAGGCGAGCATTGAGGCGACCGAGACCAAGTACATGTACAAGGGCATGCGCTACATGGGTTACAGCAGCGGCTCAAGCTATGGCGGTGCCGGCGGCTATGGCGGCGGCGGTTACGAGCCGGACATCGAGCAGCGCGACGTGGGCCTGACCGTGAAGGTGACGCCGCGCATCAGCCCGAACGGCAATGTCGTTCTGACCGTCGACGAGACGTTTGAGGATGTTTTGGGGTCGCAGACGATCAATGGCCAGGAATGGCCGACCGTGACGTCGCGCAAGCTGAGCGCGGACGTGTCGGTTGCGAATGGCGAGACGGTGATCTTGGGGGGGCTCGTGAAGACAGCCAAGAGCAACAGTGAGTCGGGGATTCCAATCCTCAAGGACATCCCGTATATCGGCAAGTACCTCTTCGGCTCGGTCAAATCGTCAGAGGCCCGTTCGGAGTTGCTCGTGTTCCTGACGCCCTACGTGATCAAGACGCCAGAGGATATGTCCCGCGAGGCCCGCCGCCGCAAGGACTACATCAACGCGACCGACATCTGGACAAAGGGCTGGTCGGACAGCAAGCTCGCCGACCCGGTCTCGGACAGCGAGATGAAAGACCGGCTGGCACAGAAGAAAGCCCTGGAGAAGGCCTGGCGCGGTTACAGCGAGAAGCTGGAGAAGGTGAACGAACTTGAGGTTAAGGTCGATGCGGAGCGTGTCCATGCGGAGAACCTGAGCAAGGCCGGCCCCCGTCCCCCGGCCGGCACGCTGCGGGTGGAGGAGACCGTCGAGGTGCTGAAGCCCAAGGATTGGGATGAGAACGGCCAGCCGCCTGCGAAGGGGGAGGGAGAGGAGTCGCTTCCGCCCGCAATCGAGGAGCCGGTTCCGCCCGCAATCGAGGAGCCACGGAAGCCCTGGTGGAAAATCTATTAAATCCAAAGTTGGCAGTTGACAGTTCACGAACGATGGGTTAATCTACAAAACCATTTTTCGCGTAGAAGGAAGAGACAGGTTTTATCATGATGAAGACGTTTATTCCCAAGAATCCCGGTACGGCCCGCAGTTGGCAACTGGTTGATGCGACAGACAAACCGCTCGGGCGTTTGGCTGTGAACATCGCCAACACGTTGCGTGGCAAAAATCGTCCGACCTATGATCCCAGCGTGGATCAGGGCGATTTTGTGGTTGTGGTCAATGCGGAGAAGATTCGCCTGACCGGTCGCAAACTCGAGCAGAAGGAGTATCAGCGGTACTCCGGCTGGCGCGGCGGCCTCAAAACGTTCACGGCGCAGACCATGTTGGAGAAACACCCTGACCGCGTGATTCTTGAGGCGGTTTGGGGTATGTTGCCCAAGAACACGATCAGCCGTAAGATGATGACGCGCATCAGGGTCTACCGCAGTTCGGAGCATCCGCACGCGGCGCAGAATCCTGTCGTAGCGGCGTATTGAGTTCTGTTTTTCTAAGGAAGAAGGTAGAAGATGGTTAAAGAAATTGCAGCGGGCACAGGCCGGAGGAAAACGGCGGTCGCGCGTGTTCGCCTGATCGCGGGCGCAGGCAAGTGGCTTGTGAACGACGTGGAGATTGAGAAGTACATCCCGAGCGAGGCGCTGCGCCAATATCTGCGCCAGCCTCTGGCCCTCACCGGCTTGGATGGAAAGTTTGACGTGTTGGTTTCGGCCAACGGCGGCGGTATCAGCGGCCAGTCCGGAGCGATCCGGCACGGCTTGTCCCGCGCGCTGGTGGCATCGGATGCGAATCTGCGCGAGGTGCTCAAGAAGGCGGGGTGCCTGACACGCGACTCCCGTATGAAGGAGCGCAAAAAGCCGGGTCAGCCTGGCGCCCGCAAGCGCTTCCAGTTCTCGAAGCGCTAGTCGTTTGATTCTTCACATCCTGTCGAATGTGCGGGCGCCTCTCCCGGGTGTCCGCCTTTTGTTTTTTATAGGGTCGAAAATTTATGCCATTGAGTCTCATCAAAAAACTCGCCAACCGGCTGCTCGGGAAAACCTCAGCCGCTAGCCACCCGGCCGCGAAAGCAGGGCCGGCAAAAAAAACCGCTCAGGACGCTTCAGCGCCGGCACGGCCGCAGCACGGACACGGCCCCGCGTCGGCCGCGAGAGCCGGAGCCGCGCCCAAGCGCGGGTTCGACGACCGCACGCGCGAGCCGCGCAGGGATCGCCCCGCAGGCGAGGGTTCCCGCGGAGAGCATGCTCGCGCAGGTTCGCGTCCCGACGGACGCCCGAACCGGGACTCCCGGGACAGAGGGCCGCAGCGCGATCAGGCCCGCTCGGACCGGCCCGCTCCTGCGGCCGCAGGCGCCGCGGCCCGCCCGGTCGCCCGCCCCCCTTCCAGACCGCCGCGTTCCGGACGCGGCCAGGGTGAGGAGCGCCCGCATTCGGATCCCGCGACCCGGCGTCCGGGCGGCGCTGTGGCCGATTCGGAAGTGGCCAAGCGCCGCGACGAGCATGCCGCGTGGTCCGTAGACCAGTATCAGGTGCCGCCGGCCGAAGGCAAGAAGCGCTTTCAGGATTTTGACCTGCCGACCGAGCTTCTGCATGCGGTGGCCGACATGGGGTTTCAGTACTGCACGCCGATTCAGGCGCAGAGCCTCGAATTCGCGCTGGCCGGCAAAAACGTGACGGGCAAGGCCCAGACCGGCACCGGCAAGACTGCCGCGTTCCTCGTGGCGATCCTGACGCGCTACCTGCGCAGCCCCGAGTCGCGGCAGGAGCAGGGCGGCGCGCCGCGCGCGCTGGTCATCGCGCCGACGCGCGAACTCGTCATCCAGATCTGCAAGGACGCGGCCGCGCTCGGCAAGTACTGCGGCCTGCGCTCGCTCGCGGTTTACGGCGGCATGGACTACGACCGGCAGAAGCGCGAGGTGATGGACGCGCCGGTCGACCTGCTGGTGGCTACGCCGGGCCGGCTCCTCGACTTCGTGCGCTCGCGCGTGGTTGACCTTTCCAAAGTCGACACGCTGGTGATCGACGAGGCTGACCGCATGCTGGACATGGGCTTCATTCCCGACGTGAGGTCGATCATCAACCGGCTGCCGCCGAAGGAGAAGCGCGGCACCATGCTCTACAGCGCCACGCTCACCGACGATGTGATGAAGCTCGCCATGCAGTGGATGGAGGCGCCGGTGCGCGTCGAGACCGAGTGCGAGCAGGTCACCACCAAGTCGGTCAAGCAGATCGTCTACGTGGTCACCGCACGCGAAAAGTTCACGGTGCTCTACAACCAGATCCAGCAGTATCCCGATTCGCGCATGCTCATCTTCTGCAACCGCCGCAACACGACCGAAGACGTGGCGGACAGCCTGACGCGCCGCGGCATCCGCTGCGAGATGCTCAGCGGGGATGTCAACCAGAACCGCCGCCTGCGCGTGCTGGAAGACTTCCGCGAAGGCAAGGTGCGCATCGTGGTGGCGACCGACGTGGCCGGCAGGGGACTGCATGTGGATGACATCGGGTTCGTCATCAATTTCGACTTCCCGTACGAGCCGGAGGATTATGTCCACCGCATCGGACGCACCGGGCGTGCGGGCGCGAGCGGCACCGCCATCTCCTTCGCCGACGAAGACGAGTCGTTCATCATCCCCGGCATCGAGAAGTACATCGGCGAGGAGCTGAAGTGTACGGTTCTGACGCACGACGACCCTTTGTTGACGAAGATGCCAGAAGTGCCGCGCGCCCATCGCGACCGCCCCGTCCACACAGACCGCGATGAGCGTCCCCGCGGTCCGGAAGCGCGCGATGAGCGTCCCCGCGGCCCTGCCCCGGCACCGCGCGAAGAGCCCGCAGCGCCGCTCCCGCAGCCGCATGGCGAGCTGCTGCCGCCGGTGTCAGCCCCAGCTCCCGTTGCGCCTCCTCCTCCTGCGGCGCACCGCCCAGTGGAACCGGTGCAGCAGCCGAGGCCAGTTGCCGAACGCCCGCATGCGCCTGCCGAACGCCCCCGCGAGCCGCAGCATGCGCCCGCCGAGCGCCCCCGCGAGCCGCAACACGCGCCAGCGCCGGCTCAGAGTCCGGCGGCAGCGAGGCGTCCGCGGTTTTCGGAAGATTGGGTTCCCGGACAAGGTTCAAAATAAAGAAGGCACTCGGCGCTTTTCCGCGCCGGTACGATTGGGTATAATGGATCTTATTTGAGTGGAGGTGACTGATATGAAAAGAGCGGCATTATTGACAATCGCCCTTCTGGGGCTGGCCGGTTGGGTGCGTGCGGAGACGGTGAGCATCGTCCAGATCACGGACATGCAGGGGCAGGTCGGTTATGAGGTGCAGACCCGCGAGGAGTTTGCCGCGCTGCTGAAGGCGATCAAAGAGGAGACGGCGGCGTTCGGTCCGGCGGCGGCTGAAAGCAAGAAGGAATGGGACGCCAATAAGGACAACAAGCTCCCGTTCCAGGGCAACCGCATCAAGGTGCGTTCGGCCAAAAAGCTCGGCGCGGATTTCACGGATCGCGAGAAAGCGGACAAGAAGCTCTCTCAGATCGAGGAGCGTGCGAGCGACAAGCAGATCGAGGAGCTTGCGAAAGAAGAAAAGAAGAACAAGCAGGCCAAGCCCAAAGAGGAAGATATCGCCAAGGAAGAGGCGCGTGTCAAGGCGTTCAATGACGCCTTCGCGATGATCTCCAAGAAGATGGCTGACAAGCTCGGGCGCCCTGTGCCGGGTTTCGGGTTCGCGATGGCGGACGAGAAGAAGGAAGAGCCCAAGAAGGACGAGAAGAAGAAGGAAGAGCCCAAGAAAGAAGAGAAGAAGCCGGCCCACTGATCCGCCGATGCGCTCGCACACCGAGATTCAAAGGTTCATGAGGTTTGAGAGAACCTGATGAGCCTTTCTGCTTTAACAAAAAGGAGCACGCGATGTACGCCACGATCCTAAACTGGTCCGTCAGGAAACCTTCGGCTGCGGTCGAAGCGTTTCTGTCCCGTCCCGCCTTCGCCCCCGAGGCTGAGGCCGCCGCAGCGGAGCTGCTGGCCGACATCCGTGTGCGCGGCGACGCCGCCGTGCTGGCCGCCGCCAAACGGTTCGACGGTGCCGCGCTTAAGGTCTCCGAACTGCGTGTTCCGCCTGCGGAGGCCAGCGCCGCAGCCCGGGCGGTGCCCGCACGCGTCAAGCGCGCGGTCAAGGACGCCCATGAGCGTGTCCTCCGCTACGCCGAGGCCGGCCTGCGCGAGCCGTGGCACCTGCGCACGCCGCGCGGCGGCTATACCGGCGAGTTCTATTCCCCCATGGACCGCGTCGGCGTCTACGTGCCGGGCGGCACCGCGCCGCTGGCCTCCACGGCGGTGATGACCGTAACCCTCGCAAAGGCGGCAGGCGTCAGGGAAATCGTGGCCTGCACCCCGTGCGGCAAGGACAAGACAGTCAACGCCGTCCTGCTGTACGCCCTCAAGCTGGCGGGCGCGACCGAGATCTACAAAGTCGGCGGCATTCAGGCGATCGGCATGATGGCCTTTGGTACGAAGAGCGTGCGGCCCGTGCAGAAGATCGCCGGACCCGGCAACGCCTACGTCACCGCAGCGAAGCGGCAGGTCTACGGCTATGTCGCCATCGATCAGGTGGCGGGGCCGAGCGAGATCGCGGTGCTGGCTGACGACTCGGCCAACCCCGCGTGGGTCGCGGCGGATCTGCTCTCGCAGGCCGAGCACGGCAGTGGCCACGAGAAGGCGCTGCTGGTGACTGACTCCCAGACGCTGGCCGAGGCCGTGTGCGACGAGATCGCGTGGCAGACGCCCAAGCTGTCGCGCGCCGCGATGGTGGAGCGCGTGGTCGCGCAGGGAGGCATCCTGCTGGCGGTCGTGCCCGACCTGAAGCAGGGCATGGAGCTGGTGAACCGTTTCGCGCCCGAGCACTTCGAGATCATGACGCGCGACGCGCGCTCCTGGGTGAATGATGTGCGGGCCGCGGGCGCGGTGTTTGTGGGCGAGTACACGCCTGAGGCGGCTGGCGATTTCGTGGCCGGCCCCAGCCATGTGCTGCCCACCGGCGGCGCGGCGCGGATGTTCAGCGGGCTCACGGCCGACGACTTCCGCCGTCGCCACAGCTTCGTCGAGTTCACCGAAGAAGACCTCGCCGAGACGCGCGCGTCGATCGAGGCTTTCGCCGAGGTCGAGGGCCTCGACGCCCACGGTCGTTCCGCGTCCATCCGCTTTGAAAAGCGCTAACATAATTCTAACACAAAACCCGTGGACGGCAAGCCAGTCTCTGTGCTTAAATCGGCTTTGGTTAGGAATGTTAGCGATTTAACGGGAGGCAAACAATGCGGAATATCTTCGGTAGGGCGTGTTCGGTTGGTCTGGCAGTAACCCTCATTCTCTTGGCCGGTTGCGGCCCGCGGCGCGAAAACATCACATTGGCCGGTTCGACGGCCTTCCAGCCGTTTGCTGAGAAGCTGGCGGATCAGTATATGGACGCGCATCCCGAGGTGTCGATCACCATTCAGGGTGGCGGATCGGCGCTGGGCATCCAGTCGGCTCTGTCAGGGGTGGCGCAGGTTGGCATGGCGGATCTGGTGGCGCTTCCCCAAGAGGCTGCGGCGCTCAAGAGCATGGTGGTCGCCCGCGACGGCATTGCCGTTGTGCTCAACCCGGCCAATGCGGTCAAGGCTTTGACGTTGGAGCAGGTGCGCGGCATTTTCAGCGGAACGGTCAAGAACTGGAAAGAGGTCGGCGGAGCGGATCACGCGATCGCCGTGATCTCGCGAGAGGCCGGGTCGGGCACGCGGTCCTCCTTCGAACAGATCATTGGCGGCATCACGTTGACAGCCGACGCGCTGATTCAGGATTCAAACGGAACGATCCGCGAAACGGTGGCCAACGACGCCCACTCGATCGGCTATTTGTCGCATGGTTTGATCAACGAGAAGATCAAGCCGGTCACCGTGGATGGGTTCTCTTGCACGGAGGCGGACATCATGGGTGGGGGCTACAAGTTAGTCCGCCCCGTGTTCTTGGTCTACAAGGCCGACGCCTCTCCAGCGTGCAGCGCGTTCTTGGAGTATCTGCTGTCGGCTGAAGCTCAAGAGCTGTTGCACAAGAACGGGCTGGTCAAGGCGAAGTAGACCCGTTTCGGCTGCGTTGGAGTCGGTCCCCCCATGAAAATCAACGGTGAAACCATAGCCAAGAGCATTCTGTCGGTGGTGGCCTTTTCGGCGCTCGCCAGTTTGCTGCTGATCGCGGTCTTCATCTTCAAAGAGGGCTTCCCTTTCATGCTGAAGGTGGGGGTCGGGGACTTCCTCTTCTCCTCAACGTGGAATCCGCAGGTGGGGCAGTACGGCATCTACCCGATGATCGTATCGTCGCTTTACGTGACCTTCGGTGCCATGCTGATCGGCGCTCCGCTGGGGATTGCCGGAGCGATTTTCATGAATGAGTTTCTGCCGCGGCCGCTGACGCGCGTGATTAAGCCGACGATCGAGTTGCTTGCGGGAATCCCTTCCGTCGTGTTCGGTTTCTTGGGCGTGATGGTCTTGGCTCCCTTTATCCGGGCGCATCTGGGCGGGCCCGGGCTTTCGGTGTTGGCGGCCTCGGTGATCCTTGGGATCATGGTTCTGCCCACGGTCATCAGCATCTCCACAGACGCCATTGCCGCTGTTCCCAACTCGTACCGGGAAGGCGCGTTGGCGCTTGGCGCGACCCGTTGGCAGAGCGTCCACATGGTGACGCTCAAGGCTGCGCGGTCTGGCATCATCGCCAGCGTCATTCTGGCGATGGGGCGGGCGTTGGGCGAGACCATGGCGGTCATTATGGTGGCGGGAAACACGGTCAGAATACCGCACGCGGTTACGGATCCGGTGCGCACGCTGACCGCCAACATCGCGCTTGAGATGGCCAATGCGACCGGCATGGCCCGCGAGGCGCTCTTCGCGACGGGCGTGGTGCTCTTTGTGGTCATCATGATCCTGAACGCCATCGCTCTGTCGGCCATGAAGGGCAAGGGGGGCAAGCGGTGAGAGTTCCCCCCAAGATCACGCAGGCTCTGGCAGTTCTCATTCTGGGCGCCGCGACGTTGCTGACGGTGGTCGTACTGGTGTTCATCATCGCCTTCGTTTTGGTCAAGGGTCTGCCCGGGTTGACCTGGGAGTTCCTCTCCTCCGCTCCCAAGGACATGGGCAAGGCGGGCGGCATCCTGCCCACGCTGGTGGGGACGGTGCTGCTGCCGCTGCTGGCCATCGCCATCGCGCTGCCGCTGGGCGTGGGAACCGCCGTGTACTTGACGGAGTACACGCGCGAGAATCCGCTCACGCGCGCCCTGCGTTTCGGAACCGACTGCCTGGCGGGCATCCCGTCCATTATTTTCGGACTGTTCGGCTTCATCTTTTTTGTGGTGATGCTGAAGATGGGGTGGTGCCTGCTTTCCGGTGCGCTGACGCTGGCGATCATGGTTCTGCCGACCATTATCCGCACCTCCGAGGAGGCCATCAGGTCCGTGCCGAACGCCTACCGCGAGGTCAGCTTCTCGCTGGGCGCCACGCGCTGGGAGACCGTGCTCAAAGTGGTGCTGCCGAACGCCCTTCCCGGTATTGTCACGGGGGTGATCTTGGGCATCGGACGGTCCATCGGCGAAACGGCGGCAGTGATCTTCACGGCCGGCTCGTCGCTGCGGATGCCGATGACGGTTTTCGATTCCGTGCGGACGATGTCGGTGCATTTCTACATCTTGGCGCGCGAGGGCATCTCCAATGAAAACGCATATGCGACGGCGGCGGTGCTCATCATCTCCGTGGTGCTGGTGAATCTCTTAGCCTACAGCATGATGCACCGCTTTATCGCGAAGAGGTCCAAATGAGCGGCTCGCCCAACACGGTCAAGATCGCGGTCAAGAACTTCAGGGTCTTCCAGGGCAAGGAGGACGCGTTGAGGGGGATTACGCTGGAGATTCCGGCGAACCGTATTCTCGGGATCATCGGCCCTGCCGGCGCGGGCAAGACCACGTTTCTCAGGGCGCTCAACCGGCTGAACGATCTGACGCCGGACACCCACGTCGAAGGACAGGTGCTGCTGGACGGGGAGGACATTTACCATCCGGCGTTTGACGTGGTCAAGCTGCGCAAACGCGTGGGGATGCTGTTCGCGCTGCCGGTGGCGCTGCCGATGAGCATCGCCGAGAACGTGGTCTACGGGCCGCGGCTGTCGGGCATTCGGCGGCGGGCTCGGCTGGAGGAGATCGTCGAGCGCAGCCTCAAGGCGGCCTTTCTCTGGGACGAGGTCAAGGACCGGCTCCAGATGTCCGGCCTGCGGCTCTCCGGTGGCCAGCAGCAGCGCCTGTGCCTGGCCCGGGTGCTGGCGATGGAGGAGTTGGAGGTCATCCTGCTCGACGAGCCCTGTTCGGGCCTCGACCCGATCTCGACGGCCAAGATCGAGGACGCGCTGGCGGTTCTCAAGGAGAGGTACACGATCATCCTCGTCACCAACAACACGAAACAGGCCGCACGCGTGGCCGACGATACGGCGTTCTTTCTGCAGGGGGAGTTGGTCGAACACGGATTGACCGAGAAGATCTTCACCGTGCCGGACGACAAACGGACGAACGACTATGTGACGGGCAGGTTCGGATGAGCACAGACACGGTCTTTAGCGTACAGAATCTGGATTTGTACTATGGCGATTTCCACGCCTTGAAGCACGTCCCCATGACCGTCAAAGGGCGCCACATCACGGCGCTGATCGGCCCGTCGGGATGCGGCAAGTCCACGCTGCTGCGCACGCTTAACCGGATGAACGACCTGATCCCCGGCGTGAGGATCACGGGTTCGATCCTGTTCGATGGGCAGGACATTTATGCGTTGGGCACCGATGTCTGCGTGCTCCGGAAACGGGTGGGCATGGTGTTCCAGCGACCGAATCCGTTTCCGCTGTCGATTTATGATAACGTCACCTTCGGGCTGCGCGTGGCCGGGCTGACGAACCGCCGGGCGCTCGAAGAGACCGTCGAGCGCAGCCTCAAGGGCGCGTGGCTGTGGGATCAGCTTAAGGACAAACTGCACGAGCCGGCGCTGGCATTGCCGCTCGACCAGCAGCAGCGGCTGTGCGTGGCCCGCCTGCTCGCCGTGGAGCCGGAAGTGATCCTGATGGACGAGCCCTGCTCTGCGCTCGACCCGATCTCGACGGCCAAGATCGAAGAGCTGATGCTTGAGCTGAAGAAGCAGTACACGATCGTGATCGTGACCCACAACATGCAGCAGGCCGCGCGCATCTCCGATTATTCGGGTTACATGCTGTTGGGGGAAATGATAGAATTCGGCGTGACGGCGGATATTTTCACGACGCCCCTCGACAAACGGACACAGGATTACATCAGCGGACGATACGGATAAGGCGGAAGCACATGGAACGTCATTTCGATGAACAATTGCAGGGACTGAAAAGCCATCTCATGAAGATGAGTGCGATGGCTGAAGTCATGATCGCCGATGCGGTCAGATCGGTGGTCGAGCGCGATGCCGCTGCGATCTCTCCGGTCTATGAGCGCGAAGAACTCGTGAATCAGATGCAGGTGGAGATCGATGAGATCTGCCTGAAGCTGATCGCCCTGAACCAGCCCGCAGCCGGCGATCTGCGTTTCATCATGGGCGCCGCCAAAACGAATACGGAACTGGAGCGTCTTGCCGATGAGGCCGTGAACATTGTGCGGAAGGCGGAGCACCTCTTGGAGGCTGCCCCGTTGAAGCCGTTCGAGATCATCCCCGAGATGGCTCCGGTCGCCCGCGGCATGGTCCGAGACAGCCTCCGCGCATTCGTCAACCGGAACGCCGAACTGGCCCGCGAGGTTCTTCTTCGCGATGACCGTCTGGACGCGCTCAAAGCGAAGATGGCCGAAGTCATAACCGCCTATATGACGCAAGACCCGGCTGCCGTGCCACGTGCGCTCGATCTGTTTCTGATCTCCCGCTACCTCGAGCGCATCGGGGATCACGCGACTAACATCGCCGAGAATGCGATCTTCGTCGTGGAGGGTGTGGATGTGCGGCATCATGCCGACCAGAAGCGCCTGGTCAAGCGGCCTTTTGCCCATATCGAGAAGAGCGCGAGCTGACTTCTTCGCTAAGCACACCTGTTGAACTAAGCCGACCAAGCCGGCAGTTGGTGGCAGGGGGATAGAGGGACGCGCGTCGTGTGCGCGTAGCGCTGGGAGCGGGGACGCTCCTGTCCCCGTTGTGAACGGTTGAGCAACACCGAGCCGCAGGATGTCGAGGGGTTTGGGCAGGTCAGGTTCTCTCTGTCCCGGCCTTCGCGTTGAGTCATACCACTGCCGAAAAGTCCTTAGTTATGGTCACATAAAAGGACGCAGATGACTCACGATGCCAATCAAACCAGACCCGTAATCATGGCTCAACCCGTTCGCTGTCAGCATGTTGCGCACTCCTTAACACGGCAAACCTCCAATTTGAGCCCTGAAGCGCTAAAAACGGCCCGATTGGGGACGCTCTCGGAGCAAGATAACGCCTGCTTAAACCGTATGTCCGGAGCGTATCACCGTGGAACCAACAGAGTCAAGGCGCAAGGGTCTAGGAAGGCCTAGGACAGCCTAGGACGCGTCGGAAGGCCTTGCCGACAATGGACGGCTTTTCACACCGCCGACGGCCGGGGCACCCCAGCGCATACGACGCAGGGGGTGCCAGGGGCCGTCGAGCGGGGCAATGAAGAAAGATGAGATGACTGGTGGAACGACTATGGCTTGTCATATAGGCCATATCGCACCGTTTGGGGTTCTCCGCCGGTCAAAATTTGTCTTTGTCGGGGCCGCTCGCGACCCGGGAAAACCGGTCTCACTAGCGCCCGATATCCTGCCGGGGGAGAGCCCCCCCAAAAAAATTTGTCTTTGGTTCGAGGCGAACAAGGGGATGCGGACTCCGATACTCGCAGATAATTCACGGTGTTGCCAAAATGCACACACTGTGATATGTTTGTTCCATGAAGCCGTACGACTGGAACGACGAAAAGAACGAGTGGCTCAGAAAAGAACGCGGCCTCACGTTCGAGGACGTGGTCTTTCATCTGGCGCATGGTGGTTTGCTCGACACGATTGAACATCCCAATCAGCGACAGTACCCAGGCCAACGGATTTTCATCGTCGATGTGGAAGGCTATGCCTGTCTCGTGCCCTTTGTCGAGAATGACGAGGTGATATTCCTCAAGACGGTCATACCGAGCCGAAAAATGACGCGACAGTATTTGGGAGGTGATTCAGAATGAAACTGACTCAAGAAGAGAAAAGTCTGCTCGATTCCGTAGAGCGGGGGGAATGGAAGCGTATTCCGGATTTTCAGCAAGAGGCCGGGCGCTACCGTCAAGCGGCTCGCGCGACTCTGCGAAAAGATAAGCGCGTGAACATCCGAATGGCCGAGCGCGACCTTGTTCGCTTGCAGAAGACCGCAGTGCATGAAGGGCTTCCGTACCAAACGCTTCTCTCCAGCATCCTTCACAAGTACATCAACGGGCGACTGGTCGAAAAACCCGGATGACAGCAGAACCCGAGCGCTCGCACAGCGGGATACCGTGTATGGTGATCGACGTTATGCAACCATTACTTAAAGACCGCCGACGGCCGGGGCACCCCAGCGCAACGACGCAAGGGGTGCCGGTGGCCGTCGGGCGGATGCGTCCCGCTGGATGCCCGACTACGAGGCGGGTGAAACGCCTATGGCTCGTCATATAGGCGTGTCTCACCATCGTGGATCTCCACCGGTTCAAAATTTGTCTTTGATCTCAGCCTGTCTCGACCGGGAATACTGACCGCAAATGCCCCGACTATACGTGCGGACGCCCAAGGCGGCTGAGCGGGTCAAGCGCTCGGTCAGCCGCTTTATCACCGGCAGGCTCAAGCTGGTGGTCAACGAGGAGAAAAGCTCGGCCGGAAGGCCGTGGCACAGCAAGTACCTCGGTTTCCGTATCACGCGTCACATGGGAAAGACGCGCACCGGCATCCACGCGGACAGCATCCTGCGGTTCCGCAGGAAGGTGCGCGAACTGACGGCCCGCGGCAGGGGCCGGAGTCTGGAGGCGGTCGTCGGCGAACTGAACAGCCTGCTGCGGGGCTGGGGCGGATACTTCCGCCCCGGCCTCCGCGCGACGCTGGCCGGAACGCTCGACCACTGGATACGGCGACGCCTCCGGGCGTACGTCTGGACACAGTGGAAACTGCCGAGGACACGGGTCAGCAACCTCGTGGAGCGCGGCGCCGCCCGAAGATGGGCGGTGGCGGTCGGCAACACCCGCAAGGGCGCTTGGCGGCTCAGCAAGAACGGCACGGTATGCGCGGCGCTGCCTGACGACTGGTTCACCCGCTCGGCGGGAGTCATCCTTCTCGGTTCATTCTGTCAATAAGCAGCCGAACCGCTAATTACGCGATCCGTACGATTAGTGGTGTGGGAGGGGCGTCCCTGTCCCGATCGCACGGGTTTAGTTCTTGTGTTGTCTCCAGTTCCCCTGGTGGAAGAGGGAAGGAGCTAGCCCGATAGTCGCCGTCCCGGTGCCTACCTCAGAGATCCTGCCTCGCAGATCCTCTCTCATGGCGACCCTCCAGCCGTCGGGGAGCCGAATCTGCGCCTCGCCTTGCGTCGACCATGCTACAACAGCCTTGACTCCGTCAAACGACTGGAGTTCAACTGTCCAGGAATTAGCCGTCCCGGTGCGACGAGCCATTTGTGCCCCGGTGCGCCAGCCCGCGACC
>CAYMLQ010000042.1:0-25822 GCA_964390795.1 uncultured Lentisphaeraceae bacterium | reverse complement strand
GCGGGACGAGGGTCAGGCCGGCCTCGCGTGCCAAGGCGAAACCGGAGCCGTCGGAGCCGAGTTCCGGATAGCTCTGGCCGCCTGCAGCGAGGATGACGCGGCGGGCGTGAAGGGTGCCTTGCGAGGTTTCGACCGCGACGAGGTTCCGGGGCTCGCCGTCGCCACCGTCGCCGAGGGTCAGGCGGGTGGCGCGCACGCCGCAGCGGATGTCTGCGCCTCTGGCGCGCGCGGCGCGCACCAGGGCGTCCGTCACGTCGGAGGCCTTCTGGGAGACGGGGAAGACGCAGCCGTCGGCCTCGGCGGCGCTGGGCACGCCGAGCGCGCGGAAAAAGGCGCAGAGGCGGTCGGGCGGGAAGGCCTGCAGGGCGGGGAGCATGTAGCGCGCGTGGCGACCGAACACGGCGGCGATGCCGTCGGCATCGGTCGCGTGCGTGAGGTTGCAGCGTCCGCCGCCGGTGGCCAGGAGTTTGCGGCCAGGGGCGCTGAGGCGCTCCAGAACCACGGTTTTGCCGGTGCAGAAGCAGGCGGCGGTCAGACCGGCGGCCCCGCCGCCGATAATGAGGGTGTGTAGGGATGGGGGCACAGGGGTCAGAGGTCGGAGGTCGGTGGTCAGAGGTCGGGGAACGCTGACCTCCGATCTCCGACTTCCGACCTCTCCTCTCACCGCTGCTGCTCTTCCGCGATGATGGCGAGCATACGGTTCAGAGTCGAGGTGATCTCATTCTGGAATTTGACGATGGTCTGGCACATGTTGACCATCTCGGCGCACCGGTGCAGGGTGTTCATACGGGACTTCTCCAGCTCCGTGCGCCGGGCCTTGACGCTGACAAGGGTCTCCTCCAGCTCAGCGATGTGCTGTTCGCTCTTGAGCATCATGCGACGCGTTTGCGAGAGCTGGGTGAGCAGTTCGCCTGAGGAGAGATCGAGGTCGTCGATCTTCATGCCTTCGGGAATAGGCACTAAAACCGCTTCGCCGCACTCCACGCATTCAATCTGGAGTCCGGCGCCGCGATAGTCGATCGCGAGGTTATGGTGGCAATTCGGACAATCGAAAACGATGTCCGTCGCCTTGATTTCGTCGTCACCTTCGCCGGTGGCAACCGCACGCTGAGCCTTGACATCCGCTTCAGCGCGCTGACGCGCTGTCTGATCCGTCGGATTGTTTTTCATACAAACCTCCTCTCGGATGAGGGACGATGCGCTCGCTCCCGATCGCTCAGGGACTTGCCGGCTAAAAAAGTTAAGGCTTGACGACCTTGCCCTGCGCGATGCAGGAGGCGCACACCTTCATGCGTCCGACCGTGCCATTGCTGGACTTGGCGCGCACGTCATGCAGGTTCGGCAGGAAACGACGCTTGGTAATGCCCGTCGTGTGCAAACCGATGCCACCTTTATACTTGGCGAGACCGTGACGGACAATCGTGTTACCCGACATCGGACCTTTACCGCAAACATCACAAACTCTTGACATGACCGTTTCTCCTTTAGAAAAGGGTGGATATAATAGCAGTTCAACCCGTTCCGGACAAGGGGAAACGGAAACTTTCTTTCGACCTTCCGGCGCACCAGACGTCCGGTGCCAACCGTGGCCATACAATAGCATGAGAGGCCCCCCAAGGGCAAAGAGAAATTTAGGAGTTAGGAGTTAGCAGTTAGGAGTTGCAATACCTTGTTTTTGCTGGTTATTGCGCATTCAACTCCTAACTACTCACTGCTAACTCCTAACTCTGTTTCGGCAGGGGCGCTGTGGCCAGCGCCTGGCTGAGAGCCTCGAGCGCCTGCGTCAGGGCCTGGCCGAACGCCTGGGCGGGCGCGGACGGGTCGGCGGGGTCGAACGGCGCGCGACCGGTCTTTTCCGCCGAGAAGAGCGCGGTGAAGGAGGCGGAGCGTTCGTCCAGCACCAGCAGGCGCAGGGTCACGACGGCGGCGGGCGCGCCGCCGGTATAGTCCAGGCAGAGGTCGCTGACGACGCCCTCGAGGTTCAGCGGAGGCAGCGTGCCGGAGGATGCGTCGAAGACGGCGCTGAAGAGGCCGGTCTGCTCGAGATAGCGGGCCGTCTGCACGCGGAGGAGGTCCTGCGGGGGGACGACCCACATGTTGTAGAAGTCCGCGGCGAACTCCCCGCCGCCGCGGCGCACGATGAAGGTGCGGGCGTCGAAGGGCGGCAGCACGCGGAAGGCGCGCACTTTGACGGCGGCGAAACGGGGCGACGGCACGAGCGGCGCGGCCGGCTGCGCGAGCGGCGCGAAGGTGCGTTTCTGTGCGGCGGCCTGCTGGGCGCGGCCCGCGCCGAGGCAGCCTGCCAGCAGGAGCGGGAGGGCGAGGAGGAGGAGGCGAGTGTTTGCTTTCATAGAGAGTCCTTACCTTTTTGTTTCGGGCAGGGGTTCGGGCGGGCGGCTGAACAGCAGTGCGGAAGGGTTGGCGCGCAAGTCGGAGACGAGTTCATCCAGCCCGGTCGAGGCGCTGCGCAGGTTTTGGATCAGCTCGGCCAGGGCGTCCTGCTGAGAGACGGCGGTGCGGTTCAGCGTCTGGGCGGTCTGGTTGAGCGCGGCGGCCGTCTGCTCCACCTGTCCGCCCGCGTTGGTGGAGATGCCGGTCAGGGTTTCCGCCAGCAGGTTGGCCCGTTCGGCGACGGCGCGCACGGAGGTAACGAGGGGCTCGACCTGGGTTTCGACGGACGAGGCGATGCGGCGGGCGCTGCCGACGGTGGCGGCCAGGTCGGCCGGGAGGCGCTGCAGGTCGGGCGAGCTGACGAGCGTCTGGAGCGAGCGGTTCGTTGCGCGCAGTTCGGCGAGCAGGGCGGCGGCCTCGATGCTGAGGGTGGCGATATCGGCGTTGAGCAGCTTGCCCTGCACCAGGTAGAGGGTGGCGAGGAGTTCGTCGCCGAGCGCCTGGATATTGATCTGGCTCAGTTTGACGAACACCTCGTCGATCGATTTCTTGAAGGAGAACATCGTGCTGGGGGACGAGGGAATATAGGGGTGGTTCGGGGTCCAGGAGACGGCATGCGGCGGCAGGTGCGTCGGGCCGGAGGAGGAGTAGTCAAGCTCAAGGAACGAGAGCCCGGTGACGCCCGAGGCGGCGAGTTTGGCGCGCAGCCCGTCCTTGACCAGCCGCTCGAGGAACTCGCCTGAGGACTGGTTCTGGAGGGGGATGAACTTTTTGGGGTCGATGGCCATGACGACCAGGATCTGGTTGGCGTCGTCGGGGGACATCTGGCCGTTGGCGAGGTTGGCGTATTCGCTGAAGACGAAGCCGATACGGCTGACCTCGCCGACCGGCACGCCGCGGTACTTGACGGGCGAGCCGATGTCCAACCCGGTGACGGATTCGGTAAAATAGGTCTCGGCCAGCACGGACTTCGTGTTGAAGACGCGCGCGCCGGCGATGCCGATCACGATCAGGATGAGTGCGAAGCCGGAGAGGACAAAGAGTCCGATCTTCGCGTAGTTGGCTTTGTTTTCGTTCATGAGGAGGTTTCCCTGTTGAAAAAGGCGCGGACCGTCGCATTCGGAGGCTGGGCGCGCAGGTCGGCGGGACGGCCCTCCGCGAGGATACCGCGGGTCTGCTTGTCGAGCATGATGCAGCGGTCGGCCACGGCGAAGATGCTGGCCAGCTCGTGGGTGACGATGACGAAGGTGATGCCCTGCGTGTCGCGCAGCCGCAGGATCAGGCGGTCCAGCTCGGCCGAGGTGACCGGGTCAAGGCCGGCCGAGGGCTCGTCGAGGAAGAGGATGGAGGGATCCAGCGCAAGGGCGCGCGCGATGGCGGCCCGCTTCTTCATGCCGCCGCTGATGTCGGCGGGGAAATAGGAGGCGAAGGGCTTGAGCCCGACCAGGTCGAGCTTCATCTCGGCCATCAGGTTGCGCGCGCCGCGCGGCAGGTCGGTGAACGCCTCCAGGGGCAGGCTGACGTTCTCGAGCAGCGTCATGGAGCCGAACAGCGCGCCGCTCTGGTAGGTGACGCCGAAGCGGCGCATCGCGCGCTCGCGCTCAGCCTCGGAGCCGCCGGAGATGCTGTCGCCCATGAGTCGGATCTGGCCGCGCAGCGGCGGGTTGAGTCCGATCAGGTGCTTCAGCAGCGTGCTCTTGCCGCAGCCCGAGCCGCCGAGGATCACGAAGATTTCGCCGCGGCGCACGGTGAAGGAAAGGTTCGCGAGCACCGGCACTCCGTCGTAGCCGGCGTCGACCTGGGCGACCTCGATGACGGTTTCTTCTGACATGGTCACAGTCCGAGAATATAGAACAGGACGGCGAAGAGGCCGTCGAACAGGGTGATGAGGATCAGGCTGCCCACGACGGCGGCGGTCGCGGCGCGTCCCACGGCGTCGGCCGTGCGCCCGGTTTGCAGCCCGTGGGCGCAGCCGACGAGGCCCACGAGCAGGCCGAAGACCGCGGCTTTAGAAAGCCCCATCAGGATGTTGTCCAGCGAGGCGGAGTCGATCACGTGGTTCCAATAGGTCACGGCGGGGACGTTCATGCCGGTGAGCACGACCAGGCCGCCGAGCAGGCCTGAGAGCACCGCGAAGATGCTGAGGAGCGGCATGACCAGCGTGGCGGCGATGACCCGCGGGAGGGCCAGGAAGACCACGGGGGGCAGACCGAAGGTGATGAGCGCGTCGATTTCCTCATTCACTTTCATGGTGCCGAGCTCGGCGGCGAAGGCGGAGCCGGTGCGGCCCGCCAGCACGATGGCGGTCATGAGCGGGCCGAGTTCGCGGAACAGGCCGATGGCGATCAGGTTCGCGACGTAGACCTCCACGCCGAACTGCCGCAGCGAGGCTGCGGAGAGGAAGGCGAGAATGAGGCCCATCAGAAAGCCGATCAGGAGGGTGATGGGCAGCGCGTCGATGCCGGCCCGCTCGAAGTGCAGCATCGTGTCGCGCAGGCGCAGGCGTCCGGGCCGGAACAGCAGCGAGAGTCCGGAGGCGGCCGTCTCGCCGAGAAACGCCAGCTGCCCGCAGACGTCTTCGTAGGTCCTCACGGCGGCCTGACCGACCTGGACGGTCGTGTGCGTGTTGCGCCGGGGGTTGACCGTGGCGGGGTCTTCGGAGAACTCGGCGACGTCGAACAGCCCCAGCGTGCGCTCCACGATGCGCCCCGCGTCGCGGCAGGTGACCGAGAAACCCTGCCGGGCCGCGCGGCGGTAAAGCTCGAGGATCAGCGCCTCGCCTGCGCCGTCACAGCGCTTCACGCCGTCCGCGTCGAGCGTCAGCGCGTCGCCACCGCCCAAACGCGAGACGTCTGGCAGGGTCTCCCGCCAGAGCGGCGAGATGCTGTCGGCCGAGCAGGTTTCGGGAAGAGTGACGGTCATGTTGGGAAGTTTAGCAAGAGAGCGGGGGGACAGAAACGCAAAACGGAGGCCGGGCGCCATATTTTTTGAAAAAGGTGAATTCTCTTGTTTGCGCTCCATCGCCAGATTCGCTATAGTACACACTCATCACGGTTAACACCTGCGTTCAACAGGGTGTTGAAACCCTGACAAAATCGAGGCGAGGGTATGATGAAGAAAATGATGTTCGGTCTGGTTTTGGCTGGTTTGGTCGTTTTCAGCGCCAGCGCTGCGGAGAAGGTGCGTTGGCCGGTCTGGTTCGCGTTCAACGATACGGAAGATGTGGATGTGGTGGGGCTGCGCCTCAACCTGCCCTCCGGACGTTGCCAGCAGGTGACGGGCATTGACCTCGGCCTGATCGGCCGCTCGCAGTATTTCAACGGGCTGCAGCTCAACCTGTGGCGCAACGACGTGACCGACACGCTGGCGGGCTGGCAGGTCGGCTGCTACAACTCCGCCGGTTACTGTAACGTGCTGGGCATTCAGACGGGCCTCTGGAACGAGTCGCAGACCATTTACGGTTTTCAGGTCGGCCTCGTGAACCTGGCCGACCTCGCCGAAGGCTTTCAGGTCGGCCTCGTGAACCGCGCGGAAGGCATGCACGGGTATCAGATCGGCCTGATCAACATCATTCGCGACAGCCGCGTGCCCTTCTGCCCGCTGCTCAACGTCGGCTTCTGATCCCGTTCAACCGGATGACTTGAAACGCAAAGCGTGGCTTGGACAAGCCGCCTTTGCGTTTTTTCTTTCGCAAGGAGAAGTGACTCATGCTGATCAAACCCTTTGCCGCGCTGCGGCCTGTTCCCGAGAAGGCGGCCGTTCTGGCCGCCGTGCCGTATGATGTGGTCGACACCGCCGAGGCGCGCGTTCTGGCCGCTGGCAACCCCGACAGTTTTCTGCACGTCTCGCGCCCCGAGATCGACCTGCCCGACAGCGTGGATATCCACGACGACGCGGTTTACGCGCAGGGCGTCCGCGCCTTCAAAGAGCTACAGGCGCGCGGCGTGCTCCTGCGCGAGGACGGCGAGCGCCTCTACGTCTACCGGCAGATCATGGGCGGCCACAGCCAGACCGGCGTGGTGGCGTGCTGCCACATCGAGGACTACGCCCAAGACATCATCCGCAAGCACGAGAAGACCCGCAAGGACAAAGAGGACGACCGCACGCGCCACTGCATGGAGCTGAACGCCAACTCGGGGCCGGTTTTTCTGACCTATCGCGACACCGCGGCGCTGGACGCGCTGGTGGCGGCGGTCCAGACGGGCGCGCCGCCCTACGATTTCACCGCCGCCGACGGCATACGCCATACCGTCTGGCGCGTGGAAGGGGCGAATGCGGAGTGGGTCGAGGCCTTCCGCCGGGTGCCGCTGGCCTACGTGGCGGACGGACACCACCGCGCCGCGGCCGCGTTCCGTTCCGGCCAGCAGCGCCGCGCCGCCAACCCGGCCCACACCGGCGGCGAGGAGTACAACTGGTTCCTGACCGTGCTCTTCCCGGCCACGCAGCTGCGCATCCTGCCCTACAACCGCTGCGTCGCCGACCTCAACGGGCTGGAGCCCGCCGCGTTTCTAGCCAAGGTGGGGACGATTTTCAAGACCGAACCCGCCGACGGCGCGGAGCCGGCCGGACCGCGCGAGGTGCGCATGTACCTCGGCAAGGCCTGGTACAAGCTGACGTGGGACGAGTTCGCGGCCGACCCGGTGGGGCGTCTCGACGTGAGCGTGCTGCAGGACTGGCTGCTGGCGCCGGTGCTGGGCATCGCCGACCCGCGCACCAACACGCGCATCTCCTTTGTCGGCGGCATCCGCGGCACGGGCGAGCTGTCCAAACGCGTGGACAGCGGGCGCGACGCCGTGGCCTTCTCGATGTTTCCGACCACGGTCGCGCAGATGATGGACATCGCGGACGCGGGGCAGATCATGCCGCCCAAGAGCACCTGGTTCGAGCCCAAGCTGCGCTCGGGCCTGCTGGTGCATACGCTGGACTAATGCGGGCGGAGACCGCAACCCTCACCCCGGCCCTCTCCCAGAGGGCGAGGGTGGGTGCAACAACGTACTTATTCTCACTGTTACAAGGTCGTAAGGCACAACGAAGGTGTCAGGGTTCGGGGTTCTGCGGCTGGGAGAGAGGCGTTCGCACATCCGAAGCTGAACCGTTGAGTCGCTCATATATTTTCACACCTCTCGAAGTGTGGAAATGAAGACTGTACCGCCGCATTCGCTCATTCCTCATTCACTAGCCAATACGGCTTTCTATCCGATTCCACACTTCTGGAAGTGTGGAATCGGTTACTGGATGGTTGCGTCGGCCGTCAGCGATCGAGCGTTTCGCTCGATTCGCTGGACGGCATGGTTAGCACTTTCCCTTTAAACTCACCCTCAAATCCGAGTTCTTGGAGTGGAGTAAAAGGGATCACAAGAGATGATAATTCGGTTTGTGGCACGGGAGCCTGTGAGTCCAAGTTGTATGCAAATAGAATTCGGTTTGCTGCAATAAATACGATGTTCTTCTGTTTCTCGTCCCAGGTAATCCACTCGCGAAAGGCGCAATCCTTGCGGGGGGCAAAGTCTGGCGACCAATAGACTTTAGTTCCGTCGACTGTAATTTTGTAGTTCACGTCGATATATCCGTAAAGACGGTTCAATTCGGCGGTATGTTTCCGGTCTGTAGTTTGGAGAACCTGAATAGTCCGCCACTCACCAAGGAATTTGCTCATGGTCTGAAAGACGAGCAAAACCGCGGTTCCTGCGACAAAGGCGAGTAATAATGGTAGGGACTTTTTCATTTCTTGCTAACCTGATATTGAGCGTCACGCATATTATGAGAAGGCACCCTCCGACCTGCCATATGCGTCAATAAAATCGGCATAAGTCGCTTGGCAGTAACATGGGGAAGTCAACTGACTGACGCAGATGAGCGGCAAAGACAGGAAAAAGCATATACGTCAATCGGGCTGAACCCCGAACCCTATTTCTTCCTGGTGCGTGACTTGACGAAGTCCGCGATGCGGGCGAGGGTTTCCGCGCTGAGGATGTGCTCCATCGTGCAGGCGTCTTTCTCGGCCGTCTCGTCGTCGACTTTGAGCAGGCACAAGAACTCCTTGAGCAGCGTATGGCGGCCGAGGATCTGGCCGGCCGCCGCCTGGCCCGCCTCGGTCAGCTCGACCGCGCCGTACGGCTCCTGCACCACGAAGCCGAGCTTCTTCAGCTCCAAAATCGCCTTGATGACCGAAGGCATCTTGACATGCAGCGCCGCCGCCACGTCGCGCACGCGGGTGCGGCCGTTCGCCTGCGCCAACAGAAAAATGGTTTCGAGATAATCTTCCAAGCTGTTTGTCACGGCGTGCTCCTTCTCACAGGCTCCTAGCTGATGGTCGAACCTTAAGCCTTAAGAGGTGGTTTGGCAAGAGCAAACAGCCTCACAGCTTCAGCAACTGACGCGCCTGCTCGAAGGCGGGCGCGAGGTCGATCTTGCGGCAGGCGCGGCCCAGCGTGCCGTCGAACACGTGTGCGGCGCCCTCGCTTTCGAGGTCGCTGATGAAGCGCGCGAACTTGGATGAAGGGGAGGTGAGGTTCATCAGGATCTCGACGCCCGCCGTGCCGCGCGTGACTGCCTCGCTGATCATGCCGGTGGAGTCGGCGGTGACGAACAGCGTCTCGCAGAGTGAAACGAAGGCAGGAATGGGGTTGAACGTGTCGCGGCTGTAAATCAGCTTGTAGTCGAACGGGTAGCCGTCGATGAGCGCCTCGACGTCCGGCGGCGTGCGGCGCGAGGTGGTGACCCAGCGCTCGCGGCCGTCCGTCGCCGCGAAGAGGCGGTCCAAGTCGCGCCGCAGCGCGTCGGGTGTCAGCGTGGCGATCGCGTTCGGCCCGCCGATGATCGCCGCGACCGCCGGCCCTCGCGGCGTGTGGCGTTCGCGGAAAGCGGCCACGCCCGCCTCGTAGAAGGCGGCGCTCGTGGAGGTCAGGTTCACCGGCACGCGGAGGATGTTCGGCTGGCGCGGGGGCAGGTCGAACCCCGGCGCGAGGATGCAGTCGAAATCCAGCCGGTACCCGCCGGGGAAGAGGATGGCCGCAACCGGGATGCCGCGCCGCCGCGCCAGGACCTTGCCGGGGTAGAACGCGGTTGAGCCCGTGCAGACGACCGCCGCATAGTAGCCGTCCGTCGGCTCGCTCTCGAACAGCCGCTCCGACAGCAGGCCCAAGCGGTCGGCGCCATAGGAGAGCGCCTTGTGCAGGCGCGTGGCGTAACGCACCCACACACAGTCGAAGTCATAGCCCAGCGCGCTGCAGAGCGCCTTCGACTGGTTCTCGTGACCTGCCTTGCCGTCTGTGACGATCAGGAGTTTTTTCATGTTACGTCAGAAGGGTGCGCCATTCGGCGATCTCGCGGCGCCGCTGCGCCGCCCAGGCGTCGGGATCGGTGTCGGGGTTGAGCGTGTTGGTGACCCGCGCGCCGCCGCACGCCGGGCAGCAGGCCCCGTCGGCCGCCACCGCCGCGCCGCAGTGGGGGCAGCGCGGCTCCAGCAGCTCGCCGCAGAAGGCGCAGTGGCCACCGGCAGAGAGCGTCTGCAGGCGCGGCCAGAAGAGGATTTCGCCCTGCACGGCAAACGGCACGTTCGAGTAGCAGACCGCGTTCGGACAGTAGCCGCGGGCCGCGCGTTCAGGGTTCAGGGTTCGGGCCTCGGGGGTCAGAGGGGAGGATGGCGCGTCGAGGGCGACGCCCAGCAGTTTCGCGATCTTCCC
The DNA here is from genome assembly GCA_964390795.1 of uncultured Lentisphaeraceae bacterium. GTDB lineage: Bacteria > Verrucomicrobiota > Kiritimatiellia > RFP12 > UBA1067 > CAYMLQ01. The sequence continues at coordinate 15,746 of CAYMLQ010000042.1, read as the reverse complement.
GACCGTCTCCTGCGAAAGCTTCTCAGGCTGGCCAGACTCCAGCATGCTGATGGCTGACTGCTTGCAGCCCACCGCCTGAGCGAGCGCGCTTTGAGTCATGCCCTTGTCGCGCCGCGCACGGGCGAGCTGCCGGCAGAAAGGTGTGGAGAGCTGTGCCATAAGTAAGTCGCAGGAACCTGTTGATAAGAACGGAGATATAGTATGCCGCAAAACAGGGGTTATCGACAAGCACAAGATATCAACAGGTTATTGTATGATGTAAAAGCTTGTTATGTAACTATTTAAGACTTATCAACAGACTTATTATCACCTGTTTATAACTTTCAAGGTGTTGAAAGTGATAACTTGTTGATAACGGTTTTTTAGTGTTTCCAAAACCGGAGGATTTTGCTTTGATAACGCGCATGGATCTACCTATGAAACGGCTCATCGTCAATGCCATCACGTTCGGCCGTGTGCCGTTCGTTGTTTTGTTCATGGTGCTGGCGATTGTCCACGCGTACACGCCCGCCGCGTGGTGGCTGGCGGTAGCGGCCACCGTGTCTCTGGCGGTCGCCGCGCTGACCGATCTTTACGACGGCAAGCTGGCCCGCAAGTGGGATGTGGTCAGCAAGTTTGGCGCGATGGCCGACCCGCTGATGGACAAGGTTTTCTATCTCGTGGTCTTCCCGACGCTGCTCTGGCTGCTCGGGCGGCAGCCGGACGAAGCCGTGCATGCGCTGGTGATGCTGGTCTTCACGGTGCTTTACATCCTGCGCGACCAGTGGGTGACCTTTCTTCGCTCGGTGGGCGCGCTGTACGACGCGGACTGCCAGGCCAACTGGATGGGCAAGTTCCGCACGGCGGCGAGTTTCCCTGCGGCCTGTGTGATCTACGTCTATGCCTCGCTCCACCTCTTCTTCCTTCCGCAGGCGCTCATCTACGCGATCGAAGCTTGCCTGATCGTGATCAACATCTGGTCGATCATCATCTACACGCGGCAATATATGCCCTACCTCAAGCAAGCTCTGCGGTAGGGCGGGGTTCAGGCGGCGGCCTCGGCGCGCTCGCGCCGCGACTCGACGATGTGGTAGAGCGCCGGCAGGACGAGCAGCGTCGACAAAGGGACAGACAAGAATGGCGCTAAGATAGGCGCTTTCCCATTGCTATGCGCCTCAACCTATGGTACTCTATAAATTCAATGGTCTATGGTTCGCACAGATTGAAGACGCTCGCCGCCCGCCTCAAGTGGCTGCGGCTCTCGCTCGCCGCCTTCATGCTTCTGGCAACGGCGCTGGAGGGGATGAGGATCTGCTTGTGCCCGCTGACCTCCGGCACCCTCGCACAGCAGTGCCACGCGGACGACGCGTGCTGCGGGTCGGTCGGGTCCGGACCCTCCTCTGTGATCGAGCGCGCGCCGCACGACTGCGGCCACCTGACCTTCGCCGCGCTTCCTCCCGCCGATCGCGTGACGCTTGGCACCGGCGATCTGCGCAGCCTGCTGGTCGCCCCTCAGGTTCCGCCGTCGTGCGGTTTCCATCGCGACGCGCTGCCGCAGCTATCTTTCTGCCGATCTGACCGGCACCCGCCTGGTGCCTGGCCGTCCTACGGCCTCGTCGTCGTGCGCACAGAGCAGATTCTTTGCTGACCCAACCTCGTGTCTAGCTAACCGTCGTTCCGCGCTTTGCTCGGAAGCCGCGTTCTCTCGTCCCTGTTCCACTCCTTGACACGAGGTTCTCACATGTTCTCACCTTCCCGGCCGCTCTCGGCCTTTCTGTCTTCCAGCGTCGTAAACTTCGGCGTTCAACGTTCGATGTTCGGCGTTCGACGTTCGATGTTCTGCGTTCTGCGTTCGCGTTTCGCGGGCGGCTGGCTGCTCTGCCTGCTGGCTCTGGGCGGCTGCCGCACCTACGCGCCAGCCCCCGTCGATTGGCCGCACGAGGCTGCCGACTGGTCCGCTTCGGCGACCAACCGCGTCTCGCTCACCCGGGCTGAAGCCCGGGCGTGCGCCTTGGTTCTCAACCCCGCGATCAACGCCCTGCGCCTGAAGCACCTCTCGTCTGAGCGCGAGGCGCTCGCCAGCGGCTGGTGGGAGGATCCGTCCTTCGACGTGGACGCGCTGCGCGTGTTGCGCGGCGGGCCGCACCCGTGGATCATCGGCTCCGGACTTTCGTTCACCCTGCCGCTCAACGGTGTGCCCGGTATCGAGAAACGGGCTGCGCAAGCCTACGGGCGGGCCGATGCGCTGGCCGTGACCGTGGCCGAGCGCGCGTTGCTTGCGGAGGTTGACCGCCTCTGGTCTGCCTGCCAGACAGACCAGCGTTGCGCGGCGGCGCAGCGGGTCTACAAGAAACGTCTTCAGGACCGGCAACGCTCTGTGCAGGCGCTGATCGCGACGGGTGAACTGCCCAAGGCCGAAGGTGACCGCATCGCACAGGAACTCATCAAACTGGATCTCGACTGCGCCTGTTGCGGCGCAGAAACCGTCGCGAGGCGGCTGGCGTTCCTGCGGCTGCTCGGCCTGTATCCTTCCGCACCCATCGAGCTGGCGGAAGAAGAGGGCGCGCCAACGGGATTCGGCGAGCCCCCGGCATCGGATCTCGATCTCGTCCGCCATCCGCGCGTGCAGGAGAGGCTCGCCCGGTTCGAGGCCAGCGAGGAGGCGTTGCGCGCGGCGCTCCGCAAGCAGTACCCCGATCTCGTGCTCGGCCCGCTCTATGAGAATGAAGAGGGCGGCGGACGCTTGGGGGCTTCGCTGGGGTTCAACCTGCCGCTGTGGAACCGCAACCGCAAAGGCATCGCCGAAGCGGAGGGCGGTCGCGCGGCCGCGCGGCTCGCGGCGGTACATGAATGGCGCGGCCTGGTCGCTGAGTGGCACGAGGCGCAACGGCTGCTGGAGGTCGCCGAGGCGAAGGAACAACGCATCCGCGAGACGCTGCTTCCCGAGGCGCAGCGGGCGGCCGAGCGGACGGAACGGCTGTTCGAACAGGGCGAGGCGGACGTCTTGGCGATCCTCGCTGCGGACGCGACGGTCTACAGCGTGCAGGAGGGTCTGCTTGAGGCGGCCCGCGCGCTCGGCGATGCCCGCGTCCGCCTCAACGTGTTACAAATCCCCCTTTCCCCCGTGTCGAACGTCGCCAAGTGAACGATTGAAGTGAATCAGGAGAAAACGATGAATAGCTTAAAATGGACAAGAATGATGGCTGTGGCGGCGGCGCTCGCGTGGCTGGCCACGGGATGCTCCCGCTCAAATGAAGCTCAGGATCAGGAGCATGCCGAAAGCGACCACGACCACCAGGAACAGAAGCCGGCGGTGGCGGAGTCGGCCGGCGGCCACGAGCACGGGGCCGCCTGCTCGCACGGCGCAGGGGCGCCAAAGACTGAGCCGGCCAAAGCCGAACCGGCCCCCAGCCACGAGCACGGCGCGGCCTGCACGCACGGCGCGGAAGCGCCGAAGACTGAGCCTGTCAAAGCCGAACCGGCTCCCAGCCACGAACACGGCGCAGCGTGTACGAGTGGCGTGGAAACGGCCAAGGCCGACGGCTACGCCACCGATGTTCTCGGCGCGCATGCGCCGAAGGCCGAAGCCGCACCCAGCCACGAGCATGGCGCGGCCTGCACGGGCGGCGCGGAGACGCCGAAGGCGGGCAGCGTCTTTGAGATACCGGAGAATGCCCGCCGCCTGCTCGGCATCACCTATGTCACTGCGACCGCGCGGAGCGTCCGCAGCACGGTCCGGTTCCCCGGGCGCTTCGAGCTGATGCCCGGCGCACGCCGCGTGTACGGCACGGTCGCCCCCGGCGTGGCGGAGGTCAGCGTGCGCCCGTCCCAGCGCGTTCGGAAGGGCGACACGCTTTTCCGTGTCGTCTCGCCCGAGTGGAGCCGGCAGACCGGGGCGAAGCGCGAGGCCGAGGCCGCCCTGGCGTTGGCGCGGACCGAGGCCGAGGCCATCCGCGAGCGGTTGGCGAGGCTCAAGGAGACCGGCGTGCGAAACGCCGAACTCGAGATGGCGCTGAAGATGAAGGAGGCCGAAGCGGCCCGCGCCGAGAGCCTCTGCCAAAGCGTCGAGGGCCAGCTCCGTGCGATGCGGGCGCTGTGCCGCGAGGAGGCGGGAGCCCTGGTGTTCGAGGCCCGCGACGCGGGCGTGGTCGAGCGCGTGTCGGCAGACTCCGGCGAGTGGCTGGACACCGGCGCGGAGGTTGTCAGCGTGGCGCGCGAGGACGGGGTCTGGTTCCGCGCCGACGGCGTGTCCGCCGAGATGGCGCGCGTCCGTGACGGGCAGGTTGGCTTCGTCGAGCCGCTGCGCGGAACCGCCGAGGCGGCCGAGCACGTCGACGGCGCCGTCTCGCTGGGCTGGACGGCCGACGCCGCCGCGCGCGTGCGCCCCGTCTACCTGACGCCCAGCCGCGTGCCGGCCTGGGCCGCGCCCGGCATGGCGGGCGTCCTGAGCGTGATCGTCGAGCAGAGCGCGGCGGGCAGCGTCGCCGTGCCGCTCGCCTGCGTCGTGCCCGACGGGTTGCGGCGGGTCGTGTTCGTGCGCGCCGAGAAAGACCCCGACGCCTTTACCCGGACCGAGGTTACGGTTGGCGCGGACGATGGCGAGTGGGTTGACGTCAAAGGTCTCACCGCGGGGATGACCGTCGTGCAGGATGGCGCTTACGAGTTGAAGCTTACCGCGCCGTCGGCCACATCTGCGGCCCCGAAGAAGGCCGGCCACTTCCACGCGGATGGCCAGTTCTACGAGGACAGCCATTGACCGTGCCGTCCGAATCTAAGAGAGGGTTTTTTTATGCTGCGAAGAATCGTTGATTTTTGCCTTTGTAATCCTTGGCTCGTGCTCGCCGTGACGGCGGTGTCGGTGGTGGCGGCCGTGGCGGTCGGAAGACGGCTGCCGGTGGATGTCTTTCCCGAACTCAAAGTGCCGCGCGTGGTGGTCCAGACCGAAGCGGGCGGGCTCACCGCCGAAGAGGTCGAACAGTTCATCACGATCCCGCTCGAGTCCGCCATGAACGGGCTGCCCGGCGTCAAGGAGGTGCGCTCCTCCTCGGGCAGCGGGCTCTCCTTTGTCTGGGTGGACTTCGACTGGAACACCGACCTGTTCCGAGCTCGGCTCAGCGTCTCCGAGCGCCTCTCGACGGTGCGCGGCATGCTGCCGGAGGGCTCCGAGCCGGAAATCACGCCGATCGTGTCCGTCACGGGCGAGATCATGCTGCTGGCCCTGACGAGCGCGACGGATGCGGCGTCGCCGCTCGACCTGCGCGCGCTCGCCGAGTACGAGCTGCGCAACCGGCTGATGGCCATTCCGGGCGTCGGCCAGGTGACGGTGATCGGCGGACGCCTGCCGGAGTACCAGGTCAACGTGTCGCAGGAGCGCCTCGCGACCTACGGGGTGACCTTGACCGACGTGCTCGACGCGGCGCGGGACTCCCACACGATGGCCGGAGCGGGGTATCTCCCGAGCGTCCACAGCCAGGAGGTGCCTTTGCGCCAGACGGCGCGCGTGGAGAGCATCGAGGAGCTGAAGCGGGCCAGCCTCGTGTCGCACGCGGGAACGCCGCTGCGCCTCGGTCAGGTTTCGGATGTGGTGATTGGCGGCGCGCCGCGCCGCGGCTCGGCCGCCTTCAACGGCAAAGACGCGGTCGTCCTCTCCGTCCAGAAAGCGCCCGGCGGCAACACGCTCGAGCTGACGCGCAAAATCGACGCGGCCTTGGACGAGTTCGAGGCGGCGCGCGTGCCGCCCGGCGTGAAGATCCACCGCGAGGCCTACCGCCAGGCGGACTTCATCAACCTCTCGATCAGCAACGGCGAAGGCATCATCCGCGACGCCTCGCTGATCGTGATCGCGGTACTGGGACTGACCCTGCTGCGCGTGCGCACGACGCTCATCACCCTGCTTTCCCTGCCCCTCTCGATCACGACCGGCCTGCTGCTCTTCCCGAAGTTCGGCATGGGCATCAACATCATGACGCTCGGCGGACTGGCGGTGGCTGTGGGCGATGTTGTGGACAACTCGATCATCTTCGTCGAAATCGCCTGGCGCAAGCTGACCGAGAACAGCGAGCGGCCGGCATCCGAGCAACTCACCAAGCGCGAGGTGCTCCACGCCGCTACGTCGGAGATCCTCCACTCGGTGACCTTCTCGACGCTGATTATCGTGCTCGTGTTTCTGCCGCTGCTCTTCCTGTCCGGTCTGGAGGGCCAGTTCTTCCAGCCTTTGGGGCTCGCCTACCTCTTGGTGTTCGTCGCTTCGCTGCTGGTCGCCATCACCGTGACCCCGGCGCTCTGCCTGCTGCTGTTCAGCGCGCGGCGGGGGTTCAGGAGATCGAAGGTCGGAGGGCGGAAGTCGGAAGACGGAGAACGGAAATCGGAGAACGGAGATCAGAGATCAGAGGATGCGACACGGAAGACCGACGCAGCCGAGCGCCGACTTCCGACCTCCGATGGGTTCACGGTCCGCCTTCTGAAGGCGGTTTACCGCCCCTTTCTGCTCGGGTGCGTGCGCTACTCGAAGACCGTCTGCCTGCTGATGGCCGTCGTGACCGGCCTGGCGCTGTGGCTGGCCTCGACGTTCGGAACCAGCTTCCTGCCGCCGTTCCACGAGGACTGCTACACGGTGTTCGTCAGCACGCCGCCCGGCACGTCGCTGGAGGAGACCGAGCGCGTCACCGGTGAGGCCATCCGCTCGATCAACGCGATCGCGGGCGTGCGCAGTGTCACGCGCCGCACGGGCCGGGCCGAGCGCGACGAGCACGCCGAGCCGGTGAGCGCCTCGGAGCTGCTGGTGCGCGTCGACTTGTCCAAAGACCCCCTGCAGTTACGCCGCGCGATCCAGGGCGTGATCGGCCAGATTCCGGGCACGGCCACCATGATCGGCTATCCCATTGCCCACCGCATCAGCTCCGTTCTTTCCGGCACCAACGCGGAACTCGCGATCAACGTGTTCGGCGACGAGCTGAGCACCCTCCGCGCCGCGTCGGCCGCAGCGAAGCAGATCCTCGACACGCTGCCGCAGGTCGCCGACGTGCGGGCCAACCGCGAGATTCTCGTCGAGACGCTGCGGATCAGGTACCGCATGGAGGAGCTGGCGCGGGCGGGGCTCACGCTGAAGTCGGCCGGCGAACAAGTGGCCACGGCGTTCAACGGCACGACCGTCGGGCAGGTCGCGTTGAACCAGCGGCGCTGGGACATCGTCGTGCGGCTGGAAGGCGTCTCGCGCGACGACCTCGCCGACGTGGCGGCGTTCAAGCTGTCGTCGCCGACCGGCCTGCGGGTGCGGCTCGACGAGGTGGCGGAGGTGTTCCGCGAAGAGGCGTCCAACCTGATTGTGCGCGACAACACGCGGCGCAAGGCGCTGATCTCCTGCAACGTGGCGGAGGGTTCGAACATGGGCGACCTGGTCGCCGCGCTGCGCGAGCGGGTGGAGCCGGTGGTCAACGCGATGGGCTGCACCGTGAGCTATGGAGGGACCTACGAGGCCCAGCAATCCGCTTCGCGGCGCTTGGCGTGGCTGGGGCTGGGCATCCTGCTGGCGATCGTCCTAATCCTGGTCTACTCGCTGGGCAGTTTCACCTCGGCCGCGCTGGTGATGGTCAACCTCCCGCTCTGCCTGATCGGCGGCATCGCCGCGGTCTACCTGGCGGCGCCGGCGCCGCTGCTGGCCAACACGCGGGCGCTCTTCGGGCAGGGCACCTACATCGCCCCGATTCTCTCGGTGGCCTCGCTGGTCGGCTTCGTGACGGTAGTGGGCTTCGTGATCCGCAACGGGCTCCTGCTGCTCAACCGCTACCGCGAGCTGCAGGAGGGCGGCAGCTCGGTTCACGAAGCGATCATCGAAGGCTCGCTCGAACGCATGGTGCCGATCCTGATGACCTCGCTCACGACGATCTTCGGGCTGCTCCCCATTGTGCTGGCCTACAACAAGCCGGGCGGCGAGCTGCTGGCGCCGCTGGCGATTGTGCAGTTCGGCGGCCTCATCAGCGCGACGCTGCTGAATCTGCTCGTCCTGCCCGCCGCCTACCGGCTCGCCTTCGACCGGCGCGTGCGCGCGGCATAAAAAAAGGGAGCAAGGGCCTGCGCGCCCTTGCTCCCATCGGAATCAGCCGCACCCTTACTGCACTCCGATGAGCGTACCCTCGACCGGTACCGCGTACAGGAACTCGGACGGCACCAGCACGCGGTCGGTCAGCCGCACCTCGTCGATCCAGCCGTCGAAGGCCTGGTCGCCCGCGCCGACCTGGAAGCTGCCGTTGTCGAAGACGAGGGGATTGATCGTGGTTCCCTCAAGAACCTTGACGTAGTCGGTGTAAAGCGTCAGTTTTTTTGTCGGGTCGTCATACGTCAGCGCCACATGGTGCCACAGGCCGTCGTACACGAACTTAGGCGATTCGAACGTTTGGTTAAAGCCGACGGTGCTGGGCGGGATCTGCGTGTCGCAGCGGGCGCGGAGGTTGCCTGCGGAGTTGATACCCAGCGACCAGCTCGGCCCGAGGGTGAGCGCGCGCTCCTTGCCGATGATACGGGGGAAGTTGACCTTGCGGTCGGTGCGGATGAAGGCCTCGGCCGTGAAGTTGGTCATCTGCGCGGGGAGCGACGCTCCCGGGACCGTGACCTGGCCGCCGGAGGGCGAGTTGGTGTCGGCGGGGAGCCCGGCGTTCGCGAAACGCAGCGAGCCGGCGTTGAGGTTGACCACGGGCCCGCCCAGGCCGTCCGAAATGCGCGCGGTGGAGGCGGGCGGACGCTCGGCTGAGAAGGTCGGCTTGGCGCCACCGTAGGCCACCGCCGTGCCGTTCATGAGCGGCGCGTAGTAGGCGTTGGTCAGCGTGCCCGCCGTAACTCCGGCCGCGCCGTCCTCCAGGGGCAGGTAGACCCGCGTGGAGGAGGGCTCGGCTACGGTCATGAATTGCGCGGGAGCCAGCACATCGCCGGTGAGCCGCACCTCGTCAATCCAGCCGTCGAAGGCACGCGCGCCCGCGCCCTGTCCGATGCGGAGCTGGCCCGCGTCGTAGATCAGGTTGCTGTAGGAGGTGCCGCCGCCCTTTTGCACGTAGTCGATGTAGATGTTGACCGCGCGGGTGGTGTGCGTATAGGTGAAGGCGACGTGGTGCCACTGGCCGTCCTCGATGGTTTGGGTCGAGGTCCACGACTGGTTGAAGCCGGGCACCCCGTTAGAGAAGGCCACCCCGGAATCGATGCGCACGCGGGGCTTGCCGGTGTTGTCGAAGTCGAGGTTCCAGCTCGTGTTGCCTCCGCCGCGCACCTTGCCGACGATGAGCGGGAAGTTGACGCGGCGGTCGACCTTCACGAAGGCTTCCACGGTCAGGTTCGACGGGTGCAACAGCGGGTCGTGGTCGGCTACATACGCGCAACTGCCATTGTTGGAGTTGGTGTCGCCTGGCAGGCCGGTGTTGACGAAGCGCAGCGATGCGGCGTTGGTGGCGTTGAGCAGGGGTCCGGTGAAACTGGCCCAGACGCGCGCGCCGGGCCGGTCCGCGCTGAAGGTCGGTAACGCGCCGGAACCGTTCTTTGTGGCCGTCGCGTTCAGCGTCGGCGCGTTGGTCTCCGTGGTTAGCGTGGCGGCGGAGTTGGTCGGCACGCCGTCGTCGAACGGCCAGTTGGCAACGGCGTCGGCGGCGGTTACGGCTGTCGCGTCCAGCAGGCAAGGGCGATCGTGAGCATCAGATTCCGGTGTTTCATACATTCCCTCCTAACAGATATAATTGGAAAAAATACACGAAGCAGAGGCGGAACGCAAGCGCCCAGAGAGACGGAGAGACTATCCGGGCAATTCTAAATTTGGCATCTCCGTTCATTCGTATCCGCGCCCGGGAGGTCGCGGGCTACCTTGCGCGGCGCGTCTTTCAAGGGGTGGCGCGCGGCCTCCGGACGCGCCCTGCGCATGATTTCGCGCCTGTTTGCGAACGGAAAAGGCAAATTTAGGTTGCTGGCGACTATCCCCCAATCGATTACGACTCTCCCGGGTCACGGTCAGCGCCCTATTTCTTTTTGGTGAAGTACGTCTTGCGGTGCTGCTCGGCGAGCGCCTGGAGCTTGGCCGCGACCTGTGGGTGCTTGTCGATGACGTTAGCCGTCTCGTTCGGGTCGTTGGTCAAGTCGAAGAGCGAGAGGCCGATCTGGGCCTGCTTATACGTGCCCGGTTGACCGTCCTTGCCGGGCGAGACCAAGGTGCGGTAGCCGTGCGGCACATGGAGCTTCCAGCGGCCGTCGCCGCTGAAGATGCCGTCGAAGCTGTTGCCCGTGGTGAACGCGTAGTAGTCGTGCGGGCTTGTCGCGCCGGGCTTGCTGATGATGAGATCCCAGACGTCCCGGCCGTCGAGCGGAGTCTTGGGCAGGGGGGCTCCTGCGAGCCGCGCGACGGTCGGCAGCAGGTCGATCGTGCAGAGCATCGCGTCCGACATGCCGCCCGCCGGGATGCGTCCAGGCAGCCGCATGACGCACGCGCTGCGCGTGCCGCCCTCGAAGCCCGTGCCCTTGGCCTCGCGGAAGGGCGTCGCGCCCGCGTGGTTGCCGTAAGAGATCCACGGGCCGTTGTCCGAGGTGAAGACCACGAGGGTGTTGTCCGCGACGCCGGTCTCGTCCAGCGCGGTCAGGATTTCGCCCACGGACCAGTCGATCTCCAGCATCACGTCGCCGTAAAGCCCCGCGCCGGACTTACCCGCGAATCTCTTGCCCACCGCGAGCGGCACGTGCGGCATGTTGTGCGGCACGTAGAGGAAGAACGGCTCGTCCTTCTTGCGGCGGATGAAGTCGACGGCGTGCTCGGTATACCACTGGGTCAGGTGCGGCTGGTCTTCCGGGGTCACGTCTTCAATGGCGATCTGGCCGTTCTCCCAGAACTGGAGCGGGAAGGCGTCGAAGTTGCGCGACTCGGGGTGGTGGCGCCACATGTCGTTGGAATACATCAGGCCGCACGACTCGTCGAACCCGCGGGCGGGAGGGCGTGTCTCGGGCTGGTCGCCGATATGCCACTTGCCAAACACCGCGGTTGCATAGCCCTCGGGCTTGAGCACCTGCGCGATCGTCGGCCACTTGGGATCCATGCCGCGGGCGCGCGGGCCGTGCGCGCCGACCAGGCCGGTGCGCTCGGGATAACAGCCGGTGAGCAGCGCGCCGCGCGAGGCGGAGCAGATGGCTTGCGGCACATGGAAGTTGGTGAAGCGGCAGCCCCCGGCTGCGAGCCGCCGCACGTTCGGCGTATCATACGAAGGCGAGCCGAAGGGCCGGAAGTCAGCGAAGCCGGAATCGTCGAGAAAGATGATCACGACGTTGGGCGGGCGGGGCTTGAGCCCCACCGAGGCGCACGAGGCGCCCAGGCCGGCGGCGGCGCCCAGGCCGGCCAACCTCAAGAAATCGCGACGCGACCGTTTGCTTGGTGTCTTCATGGTATATCTGCTACTGCAGCAGGATCAGCGTGCCGGAATCGAAGCTGAGGTACACCTGACCCGTCGCCGCACTGTATTTCATGTTCCACCGCGGCGGCAGCGGAGCCGAGCTGAAGGGGCCGGTCAGCGCGCCGGTGCAGGTGGCGATCACATAGATCTGCTCCTTGCTCAGCGCCTCCGGGTTCGCCACGGTTAACGCCAGCCCAGAGAGGTTCAGGTCGCCCTGCACGTGCAGGCGGTCGCAGCGGCCGTCGGCCGCGACATCCGCCAGGAAGACTCCGCCCAGCGCGGCGGGCGTCGCCGCCAGTGTCAGCGTGCCGATCGCGTTCGTGCTGCCAGGGGCCACGCCCGTCGTTACGGCCAGCAGGCTGTTGTTGGTCACCAGGCCGCTGCCGCCCAGTCCCGCGAGCGTCAGGCCCTTGCCGTTGACATCCAAGACCGCGTTGGAGGCCACGAGCACGTAGCCGCCGGGCAGGAGCGCGTTCGCGACGCCCAGCTTGAGCGTGCCCGCCTCGACCGAGGTCACGCCGGTGTAGGTGTTGTTGGTGGTCAGCGACAGCGTGCCTGTGCCGCGCTTGGTCAGGCCGCCGTCGGGCGTCGCACCCAGCTCGACATCGTGGTTCAGCACCTGTGGAATCACGACGGAGTAGCTCCGACTGTCGATGATTGCGCCACCGCTCTTGACATTGATCGCCGTCAGGAACGACGTCGAGCCGTTGCCGTACCCGCCGATGAGGTTCTGCGTCGGCGCGGTGTTCTTGGCCCGCAGCGTTCCGCCGTTGAAGTTCAGGATCGACGCCGACTGGGGGATGGCGTTGGTATCGCGCGTCGCGATGTAGTTGCAGTCGACGATGCCGCCGTCGAGGTTGCAGATGGTGGTGTAGCCCGGCAGCTCTCCCAGCTTAAAGGAGTAAAGATCCAGCAGGGCGTTGCCCGAGATCGTCATCACCGCGCTGTTCCGGCGGCCGACCATCAGCTCCATGCCGATCAGGGTCCCGCCGCTGAGAATGCCGGTTGAGACCAAATTCGTGTAAGCCCCGCCGACATTCTGTTGGGAAATGCAGGCGTAGATCGGGAGGGTGTTCGTGCCGCCGGTCTGCTCGTAGGTCGCGCCTCCCAGCACGTTGAAGACCGTGCCGTCAGCAGTCGCGGCTGGCGCCACGGACCATACACCGCTTTGAATCGTGAGCTTGCCGCCCAGCATGTTCAAGCCGCCCAGAGGGGCGCCGCCCGAACCGCCCGTGAGAATCAGGGTGCCGGGGCCGGTCTTGCTGAGCGAGCTGTTTGTCAGCACATTGCCTTTGACCACGCCGTCCACGGTCAGGGTAAAGTTCGTGGGCACGTCAAAGGCGGCGGTATAGGTGCCGGCGTTCGTGAGGTTGACGGTTCGGTCAACCGGCAGGGTGAAGGGCGTGGCCCCGGGCTGGAAGCTTCCCGCGCCCGTAAAGTTCAAACTTCCGGTGGTGGCACCCAACGAGGCATTGGTGATGGCGGTCAAAATGCCGCCATTGATGGTTGTGCCTCCGCCGTACGTGTTCACGCCCGTGAGTAGTAGGGAGCCGGGGCTGGTCTTGGCGAACGCATGGCCTATCATCTGGCCGGGGACGGTCAGCGAGGAGTTGGCGAAGACGTCAAAGGTGGTGGTCTTGCCTGAATAACTGTAAAAGACCCGACTGGGAGCAAGGGTGATCGACGTGCTGGCGGCTGTCTGGAAGACCAGATTGGCGGCGTACGCATTGACCCCGTTGTTGGTGTGGCCCAGAGCGGCGTCCGAGTTGACATTAAAGGTGGGGATGGACTGAGCGTAACTCGAATACAGATGGTTGGTGAAGGTGTTGACGCCTTGAAGGATGATTTTTCCGCTGGCCATTCTCAGCCCGTTCAAGTTGCCGCCGCTGACCGTCCCGCTCAGGGTCAGGTCTTTTTGGCACCAGAAGTCATTGCCGGTGTTCTGATTCAGCAGGATGTTGCCGCTCAATGTCAGATTGCCGGCCGCCTTGCCCGCGATCGTATAGCTGGCCGAGATAAACCGCCCCGTTCTAATCTCAACAGCATTGGTAACCGTCAGGTTTCCGACCGATTGGATCCACATCTGCGACTCGCCCCGGGTCGCACCCACGATCAGCTTACCAGAACCCAAGGCATTCGCATTTCCGATGGAGAAAGAGGCGTCGCCACCCGTAATGATCGTATCGCCTGCATAGGTGTTCGCACCGTTGAGCTGCACGTAGTTCTTGCCGGTCGCGGTCAGGCCGAACGCGCCGCCGAGCACACCATTGAACACAAGGGCTCCCTTAACCGTCCATTGCGTGCTTCCTCCCACAGGCGCTGCGGTCAGGATCGCATTCTTGTTCAGTGCGATTGGAAGGTCAACGGTCTGATCGTTCGTCACGCTCCCACCCGCCAAGACGGCGACGTTCCCCTCCAGCGTGATCGGGTTGCCTCGGAGCGTATAAGCTCCCGCACTGGCGGCAAAGGTGACGCCGGTGACCGTCATGCCGGTCAGATCGTTGGTGGGCGTGAGCCGGCCGCTGATGCCGAACGTCAGCGCCGCCGGGAACGTCGGAACCGAGTCGTCATCCCAGTTGGCCGCCGTGTTCCAGTTACTGTCGCCCGGCCCCGTGCTGCCGCCGTCCCAAATGTTGGCCGCCTGTACGGTTTGTACGAGCGTGGAGGTCAGTATCGTGACCAGCGCGACTGAGCCTCCGCGGCTCAGCCGCTGTTTCATCGACAGTGCATGGTTAGACATAACGAACTTCCTTTTCTAGTTAAGCCGATGCGGCGCAAACATAAACGACTTTCTTGCGAAGCAGGGAAGCCGCTCAGCCGTACGAGCAGCAGTAGTCGGTCAGCGTGGCGACGTTCAGGCTGAACTTCGCATTCGCGGGCACCGCGAACGACTCGCCGCCGCGAACGGTCTTCCACGCGGTCTCTCCGGGCAGCAGCACCTCGAGTTCGCCGGCCAGAATCTCCATCAGCTCCTTCGTGTCGGTGCCGAAGGTGTACTCGCCGGGCAGCATGATGCCGAGCGTCTTCTTCGACCCGTCCGCGAAGAGGACGGTGCGGCTGGTCACCTTGCCGTCCGAGTAGACGTTGGCTTTCTTGACGACGGTCACATTTTTGAATTCGCTCATAGAACTCCTTTGCAGCAAAAAATGGTCTAAGATTGATGAGCTTTAGAATAAGCAAAAAGCGGTCCGTCTGCAAGGCGCATCGCGAAATCGTGAGAAATCGGTTAACGACAGGGTTATGGCGGTTCTCGTGCGAGAGGAAACGGATGGATGGCGGCAGCCGTATGGAGTTGTTTCTGGGCGAGGGAGCCAAATTCCGGAACGAGCGACCTCGATATGGGTGACCATTTGGAGGGCGAACCTGCGGTGAGCCGCGCGGGTGAATGTCGCGAAGCGGCTCGGCGCAACCTCGCCCTCCAGACGACCCGCGTGTTCCGCTACGAGCTGGTCCGCGCCTACATCGGACGGCAGACGCCGGTTAAGACCGAGAGTGGCAAGCCCGCCTTCGACGCCCGACCCGGCCAGTACCGGATCGAGCGCTAAAGAGAATGGAGCGGAGATAGGGGAATCGTAAGCTTGTCGCACGCTACGCTTTTCCACTTGTGATTGGACACAACCGTAGCTACAATTGTGTCACAAGAGGAGAACAGATGAAATTTATGACCGTGAGAGAGATGAGAGGATGTGGAGCGGGGCTCTGGCGCGAACTTCCCGCAGAGAAGGAGATGGTCGTCACCAGCAACGGTCGTCCGATTGCCATTCTTTCGTCTATAGAGGGTGGTGATTTTGAGCAGAGCTTGAAGGACATCCGCCGGGCACGTGCCGTTCGCGCTGCAACCGAGCTTCAGTCGGCCTCGCTGGCAAAAGGAACTGACCGCATGTCTGCTGAGGAAATCGATGACGTGATCGCCCGTACCCGAGCGAAAAGGCGGACGCATGCACATCGTGCTTGATACGAATGTGCTGGTCTCCGCTCTGCTATCGCCCGCCTCGATACCTGCACGCGTATTGGCAGGGGTGTTGTCGGGCGATCTGATTCTATGTGCGGATGCCCGCATTCTGGCTGAATACGCAGCTGTTCTGTATTGCCCGGAGTTTCATTTCAGCCGGATACGAGTTGATGAGGTGCTGGACTTCATTCGCCGAGAGTCTGTTCTCGTTCAAGGCGTGGCGTGCCCCTTGTCCGGCCCCGATCCAGACGACATGGCCTTTGTCGAAGTTTGTCTGGCTGGCCCAGCCGAGTGTGTGGTCACCGGCAACCTCAAGCATTACCCTGAGAACATCCGTAAGCGGGTACGCGTCGTAAGCCCAGCGGACTTTCTTGCCGTCTTTTTGCATCGGTAAATTTCTTGCCGAC
>CAYMLQ010000041.1:0-26381 GCA_964390795.1 uncultured Lentisphaeraceae bacterium | reverse complement strand
AAGCCCGAGGTGGTGCAGGCCCTGAACGTGCTCTTGATCCTGCACGCCGACCACGAGCAGAACTGCTCGACCTCGGCCGTGCGGCTCGTGGGCAGCGCGCGCGTCAACCTCTACGCCTCGGTCGCAGCCGGCATCTGCGCCCTCTGGGGCCCGCTGCACGGCGGCGCCAACCAGATGGTGATCGACATGCTGGAGGACATTCAGTCGAGCGGCAAGTCCGTGAAAGACTATGTCGAGGGCGTCAAGGCCTCCAAGGGCAAGGAGCTGCTTTACGGCTTCGGCCACCGCGTCTACAAGACCTATGACCCGCGCGCGAAGATCATCAAGAAATCGTGCGACAGCGTCCTGAAGGCGCTCAATGTCCAGGATCCGCTGCTCGACCTCGCGTTCGAACTCGAGGAGATCGCCCTGCACGACGATTACTTCGTGTCGCGCAACCTCTATCCGAACGTGGACTTCTACAGCGGCATCATCTACCGCGCCATCGGCATTCCGAAAGAGATGTTCACGGTCATGTTCGCGCTCGGCCGCCTGCCCGGCTGGATCGCCCAGTGGAAAGAGGCGCGCGAAGATCCGCGCTTCAAGCTGCAGCGCCCCCGCCAGATCTACGTGGGCCCGAACATGCGCCTGCTCGATCCCTCGCACATCAGCAGCGAGACGTGAGGCGTGTTGAGAGGGGCAGAGGTCGGAGATCGGAGAAGCGCAACTGAACCCTGATCCTATTTCTGCCGCCCTTACCCAACCGGAAACCTGAAGCGCTGCTCGAAGGGGAAGGCGTCGTCGAGGTGCCGAATGAGCGGCTCGCCCTCCTCCGGCTGGCCCAGCACCTCCACCACGTCGAAGCGGTAGAACAGGTTCGGAAACCTGGCCTTGCGCAGGTAAGCCGCCGCCGCGCGGTTCAGGGCGTGCCGCTTGTCCTTGTCGACCGCCATCAGGGGCCGGCCGAATTCCTCGCGCCGCCGCGCCTTGACCTCGACGAACACGAGAACCTCTCCCGTCTGCGCCACGATGTCGATCTCGTCGTGCCGGTTCGGCCGCACGTTGCGCCCGAGCACGGTATAGCCCGCCGCCTTCAGAAAGGCAACGGCCTTCTCCTCGCCCCACGCGCCCACCACCGCCGAGCGCGGCTTCGACGGGCGCTGCCGCAGCGCGCGCCCGGCGATTTTCGCCCATATCTCCGCGAGCGAAAACATCGCGTTCTTTCTCCTTCAGCGCAACAGGATCTGGGTTCCGGCTGGAGCAGGCGGATA
Organism: uncultured Lentisphaeraceae bacterium; assembly: GCA_964390795.1. Classification (GTDB taxonomy): domain Bacteria; phylum Verrucomicrobiota; class Kiritimatiellia; order RFP12; family UBA1067; genus CAYMLQ01. The sequence goes on along the minus strand of CAYMLQ010000041.1, from coordinate 25,131 downwards.
CGCCGGCTCAAAAACGCTCAGACGCAGGTCATCAACAACGACAGCCCCATTCGTGATCGCGGGATTGGCGAGCGTGCCCGTGCGGAAGATCACCTGGGCTGTGACGCCGCTCACGTTCGTCGGTGCCACCCCCATGACCGAAACCCACTTGTAGGTGTTCGTGGGGTCGGAGGGAAGCAGCTTCGTGACAGAATCAATGTAGCCGCCGGTCGGTGCGCCGTTGATGAGCCACCAGAGCCGGAATTCGATCAATTGCACAGAATTGGACACCAGCGGCTCCGAACCGTCATGCCGGGCATACCCGCTGAACGTCACCCGCTGGCCCGCAAGACCGGCGTTGTTGACAGTCTGAAGAACGTTGATGTTACTGGCCGTGTTGGTTGACTGGTCGCCGTTGACCGCAAACCGGAAAGCACTTTCGCCGCTTCTAACCGAAACGTTTGTCCGCTGGCCCAAGAAATTATTGTACTGCACGGCCCAATTGACCGCAGCGGGACCGGTCCCCGCCTCGAAACCGGCGTTCATCAGATAGTTGGACGTCACGGGGAAGACACCCGAAAGCGAGGCCCTCTTCGTGGTGTCCGTTTGCTGTGAGCCTCCCCACCGTACGCCGCAAGTCACGGGCTGCTGACGGTTGTCCATGTTCACGCGGATGACGGCGTAATCACCCGGCTTCGCACCCTTGTTGTAGAGTCCGTTCAGAAACCACCTCAAATCCTCGGCCTGTTTGGCCGAGGGCTGCCACACGTTTCCGACCGCGACAGTCTGCCCCGCTGTCACGATGTTGTCCGCAAGCTTGACCGGCGGATACCCGTTGAGCAACACGCGGGTATCGACGTCGTTGGTACAGAACCACGCCGTCGCCGTCGTCAAGGCGGGTGAAGAGGTATACCCCAAACCCCAGACATCGATATTGGCGCTCGGCATCACCCCCGAGAATGTCACGGCCGGCAGAGACAGCATGACGGAGGTCATCGGCTGTTCGGGCAACTCAAAGAACGCGACGCCATTATAATCCTGCGTGCCGGTGCCGCCGGTACCACTGATCAGGTCGTTCGCCGTACTCGTTCCCGTGGCAAAAACACCGCCGTCGTTCGCGTGGCTGTAAACCTTGAACACGCCTTCCGTCGCGGACGGAGCCGGCTCGTCCAGAAGCGTGACGGTCAGTTTAGGGCGGCGGTCGGGGCTCACTTGAGCCGAACTGCCGAAACGAACGTTTCGCGCTGCGGAAAACGGCGCGTCAGGATTCACGCGGAAAGCCACGTAGTCGCCAGGCACTGCGCCCTTCGAGTAAAGCGAATTGAGAAATGCCGTCAGGTTCGTGCGCTGCGAGGCGTTCAGCTGCCACACCGTACCTACGGCCGTCGCCTGCCCAGAGGTCACAATGTTGTCGGCGATTTTCGTGAACGGGACATTGAAGTTGAGAAGGGCGCGCGTGTCCGTGTCCGCCGTCAGCATCCACGCGCTGCTCATGGCCGGGGCGCTCAGGTACCCCAACCCCCACACATCGACGTTGGCATTCGTTATAGGTCCATAATTCTGCTCGACCGTCAAGGTCAAGTCCGCGGACTCGATGCGGTTCGCAGGCAATTGAAAGAACGCGATCCCATTGAACATCGTCGTACCCGAAACTCCGCAAATCAAGGTTTGATCCGGGAACGTCGCTGTGGGGTAAGCGGCGCCGTCGGCCACATGGCTAATGATCGTGACCGTTTCGGAAGGGGGAGGCGAAACGCCGAATGTGTTGGTGTAGGCCGCGCTCATGTCCAAGCCCAGCCGGGTCAGTTCGTCCGTTGGCAGATGCCACACGTCGGTGCCGCGCGAGTAACTGCGGGTGTCCACGTAGGAGCCCTGCGGGCCGGAACTCAGGTCGATCTGATTCGTCCTCAGGTAGTCGACCATCGCGTGGGTTCTCCCGATTAAGGCTAGGTCGTCATCCAAAGCCGGATCCTGGTTGGCATCGATGATGGCCATCGTGAAGCGGACGTCATTGGTCATGCCCAAGTCCTGCTTCAACTGCGCCAACATGCCGTTAAAGCGGTTCGTGTAGGCGTCCATCGCCGGATAGTTACCGCTGTCGCCCTCGCCCTGAAACCAGAAGACGCCTTTGAAAACGGCCTGGTCTCCGGCGTTGGTGATCGCGTGGATCTGGGCCTGCAGCAGCCCCGTCCCGGACGCGTTGAATAAGTCATTGCTGTAGTTGACGCGCGGCGCGGTCGTATACCACCGGTCCATGGCCTCCCCGGAATGGTTCGTCCAGACCATCACAAGGCTTGAGCCGTAACCGGCCTGCAACCCGCTCGCGATCGCCGAGCCCCACACGGCTTTCGCGTTCGACTGCCCGCCCGCAAAAAAGACATTTCTCGTGGCGGCATGCGCCACCCCGATTGCTCCCAGAAACACAACCGCCAGCCAACGCATCCGATTCATACCGCCTCCTTGTTCATAAATTTACTTCATTAGTAATGCTTAAACTATAGCTAAATCATCGTGAAATGACCAGCCCGAAACAGCGCGTGCCACGGATTCCATGTTTCAGGTTGACGTTCAGGTTTCGACATGTTAAATTTTTGACATGTTAAACGGGTCGTAGCGCACACGGGCTGCGCCCAGCACTGACGAGGCCACGTGTATCGAAGAACAACAGCCCGCATTCTAGCCGCCACGATCCTTTTCTGCCTGTGTGGCAGCCCGCGCATCGCGTGGTGCGCCACACGCACCCATCGAGCACAGGGGGACAACCAATGAACGCACGACGCACGCGCGTCGCTTCTCCGGCGCGGGAAGCCGCGCCGATCCAAGGACCGGAACGCCTTCGCGCTCCGGCCCGCGCTCTCACGCGCTCCGACCGGCGCGGGATGCCGTGCCGCTCCAGGGAGCGGAACGCCTTCGCGTTCCGGGCGACGCTCTCACGCGCTCCGACCGGCGCGGGAAGCCGCGCCGTTCCAGGGAGCGGAACGCCTTCGCGTTCCGGCCGCCTCCTCGTTTGTTTCGCTCTGTCTGCTCTCCGTAGCCTTGGCATCGGAGTGTCCGTTTTTCTCATCGCTCTCACAGGCCTTGGCCAAGACCCAGCCTCGGTCATCCCGCCCCAGCACGCCGGGCCGCCGCTCTTGCCGCAACACGCGGTCACCAACCGCGCCTTCACGGGCATTTCCAGCCTGGCAGTCGCGCCCAACGGGCGGATCTGGGTTACTTGGTACGCGGGCCCCACACCCGGAGAAGACCAGAATAACTACGTGGTGCTCTCCACCAGCGGCGACAACGGCCAGACGTGGAAAGAAATTCTGACCGTCGACCCCGATGGCGACGGCCCGCGCCGCACGTTCGATCCGGAGCTTTGGATCTCACCGGACGGCAAACTGCGCTGGCTCTGGTGTGACCGAACCATGCCGTACAACAACGTGGCCACCGACGCCCTCTGGATGATCGTACTGGACGACCCCACTGCCGAAACATCGGTTTGGCATCCGCCCGTCTATGTCGCCCAAGGCGTGATGATGTGCAAGCCCCTCGTGCTCTCAACCGGCGAGTGGGCGCTGCCCCTCTGCACCTGGTACTCGGATCAAAGCTCGAAAATGATGGTTTCCGACGACAAAGGAAAGACGTGGACGGTGCGGGGCGGCGCGACCATGCCGAAGGAGGAGAGATGCTTCGACGAGCACATGTTCGTCGAGCGCAAGAACGGTTCCCTCTGGTGCCTGTCGCGCACCAAGTCCGGCATCCGCGAAGCCACCTCGACGGATCGCGGCAAGACGTGGTCGCCGCTTGAGCCCTCGTCGATCAAGCACCCCTCCGCGCGCTTCTTCATCACCCGCCTGCTCTCCGGCAACCTGCTGCTCGTGAAGCACGGCCCGATCGCCGAGAAAACCGGACGCTCGCACCTCACGGCTTTCATCTCGAAGGACGACGGAAAGACGTGGGAAGGCGGACTCATGCTCGACGAGCGCAACGGCGTATCCTACCCCGATGGACAGCAGACGGCCGACGGAACGATCTACCTCACGTACGATTTTGACCGAACCCACGCCCGCAACATTCTTTTCGCGACCTTCCGCGAGGAGGACGTCTCCGCAGGCAAGCCCGTATCCAGCGCCGTACGCCTTCGTCAGCTCGTCAGTTCCGCGACCGGCGGGCAGGAGAAACAGACGCAGCCGCCCGAGCCCGTCCCCGCGGGCGACCTCCTGAAGGGCTTCGTCCACCCGCCTGCGGTCTTCAGCCCCGGCCCGGAGTACGGCCCCGACAAGCGCAACTACCAGGGCATCCCCACGCTTGAGCGCGCGCCGAACGGCAGGCTCTGGGCCGCCTGGTACGCCGGCAAGGTTTGGGAGGACCAGTACAACTACGTCGTCACCGCCACCAGCGGCGACGACGGCAAGACGTGGAGCGACCTGAAGTTTGTGCTCGACCCGGACGGCGACGGGCCCCTGCGCAACTCCGACCCCTGCCTCTGGCTCGACCCGACAGGCAGGCTCTGGCTCTTCTGGTGGCTCGACGGCGGCGGGCTGACCGCCACGATGGCGGTGACCTGCGAGAATCCCGGCGACGAGAATCCGCGCTGGACGATCCCGAAGGCACTCTTCCCGGGCGTCATGCTGAACAAGCCCATCGTGCTCAGGAACGGCGACTGGCTCATGCCCGCTGCCATGTGGAACCGCGACAGCAGCGCGCGGGTTATGATCTCCAAGGATCAGGGCGCCAGCTTCTCCTTGCTGGGCGCGGCGAACATCCCGCCGAACCGGCGCAACTGTGACGAGCACATGCTCGTCGAGCGCAAGAACGGCTCCCTCCTGATGCTGGTGCGCACGGCGGCACACGGCCTCGGGCGGTCGGTCTCGACGGACGGCGGACGCACGTGGAGCGAGGTCGCCGACTTCCTGCCGGACGCGACCTCGCGCTTCCACCTGCGGCGGCTGTCCTCGGGCAGCCTGCTGCTCGTCAAGCACGGCCCGCTCGACAAGCGGATCGGCCGGTCTGACATGACCGCGTACCTGTCCGATGATGACGGCGAAACGTGGAAAGGCGGGCTTCTGATCGACGAGCGGAGGAGCGTTTCCTACCCGGACGCCACCCAGGCTCCGGACGGCTCAATCCGCCTGATTTATGACTGGGAGCGCGCGCGCGATAAAAACATCCTCATGGCGACCTTCTCCGAAGCCGACGTCCGATCTGGCACGCTCTCGGAAAGTGGCCGCCAGCGGGTGCTGATCAATCTCGCGACGGGTATCAATCCCAAGCTGGCCGCGCAGGAAAAGGAGCGCGCCGCCACGAACGCCAACGCAGATGGCGCTCCGCTGGCGAAAACGCCAGCAGGCGCACTCGCCGCCGAAGGCATGGACGCAGCCGCCTTCGCGCCGGGCGCCGTGCTGTTCACGGACCGCGCCTACACCTGCGCCGAAGTGCCCGAGGCGCTCAAGGACGCCCGCTTCCTGCGCGTGCCGCTCGACGGAAACAAGTCGCTTCGCTGCACGCGAGCGGGCGCGGTCTACGTCCTCACGCCCGTACCGCAACGCAACAAGGACAGCGTCTCCATGCAACTGCTCGACCAGGGCTTCCAGAAAGTCAAGCTGCCTGAAATCCGCCTCTTCTCCCCCACGTCCGCGGCCAATTTCTGCACGCTCTATCAGAAGGCCTGCGCAGAAGGCGAGACCGTCACGTTCGGCAAATGGGCCGTGCCGCTTTATTTCGGAGTGCGGTGACTCGGCACCGCTTTCGGTGCGGCGGCTCGACGCCGCTTTTCGGAGTGCGGTGACTCGGCACCGCTTTAGAAAGGACTTCAACACATGTCTAATGAAACCGCCAACGTAAGCCAAAGCGGTGCCGAGTCACCGCACTCCACAGCAACAGGCCACACATCATGCGAATAATCTCGATGCTCCTCCTCCTCGCCTCGCTCGCCGCCAGCGCCGCTCTCGGCGAGCCGCTCACCGCGCCGACCTTCCTGCAGGGCGACGGCGCGACTCTCGAGCGTATGGCGTGCGCCGTCGGCGCCGTCGAGGCGGGCGCGGCCATCTTCACGGACCGCGCCTTCGTCTTCCACGAGCCGCCCGCCGGACTGAAGGGGCTGCTTTTCCTTAAGACGATGATCGAGGGCGGCAAGCCTGTGTCCGTGGCGAAAGACGGCGTGCTCACCGTCATCACGCCCGCGCCGGACATTCCGGGCGTGTCCTGTTCGAACGCGGCCACGCTGGAAGAACTGGGGTTCACATGGATCCAGGCGCCCGAACGCTTCCAGCTCTTCGGCGAGAGCCGCGTCGACCAGTGCCGCATCTACCAGAAGCACGCCAAGGCGGGCGAGCGCTTCCAGTTCAAGAAGTGGGCCGTCTTGGCCGGCTTCAACCCCGAGGGTCTCGATTTCTTCCGCCCGAACGAGCGGGTGGCCCGCGTTGTCGAGGCGCTCAAGCGCGACACATCCCGCCTCGACGCGCCGCTTCTCGCGCAGGACATTCTGGTCAACCGCCCGGACTACGTCGTCTTTATTCCGCGGCAGCCGCGCGATAAGGAGAAGCGCGACCCGACGAAACCCGGCGACACCTACAACGACCACTTCCAGGTGCTCAATAACACGAACGACACGCTCTTCGCCTTCTGGACGCAGGCGTCGCGCGAAGCGGATATCGACCAGCACATCGCCTTTTCAAAAAGCCTGGATCAGGGCGAGACCTGGAGCGAGCCCGTCATCCTCGCAGGCTCGCCCAACAAGAAGAACCCAGCCCTGCTGGCGAGCTGGCAGCAGCCGATGCTGAGCAAGTCGGGACGCCTCTACGTGCTCTGGAACCAGCAGGTCACCAGCCGCGGCCCGCACTGCGGCAACATGTTCGGCATCTGTTCCGACGACGAGGGCGAAACGTGGTCCGCGCCCCAAATGGTGCCGATGCAGCGGATGTCGCGCGACCCGGAAGACCCGCTGATCCCGCCAAGCTGGTGTAACTGGCAGCGTCCGCTGCGACTGGGAAAAGACGGGAAATATCTGGTCGCCGTCTCGCGCCACGGCAAAGCGCCGAACGAGGCGAAAGGTGCCTGCACAATCGAGTTTCTGCAGTTCGACAACATCGACGACGACCCCGCGGTCGAAGACATCAAGCTAAGCTGGTTCGCCACCAACGAGAAGGTCCTCAAGGTCGAGCACGAGAAATTCGGCTCCGCCAACGAAGAGGCCGGCATCGTCAAGCTGCCGGACGGGCGCCTGTTCGCTCTGACGCGCACCTGCGCCGGGCACCCCTTCTGGTCGCAGAGCCGCGATGACGGCGTGACGTGGAGCGAGCCGAAGAAGCTGCTCGAGCGCGACGGCGGAACCGCTTACCTGCACCCGCGCTCGCCCTGCCCGATCTACGACTGGAAAGGGTGCGAGGCCGCCAGCGGCTTTTACTTCGCGCTCGTCCACAACACCTTCGATTTCACCGCCGAACGCGAGTACCAGAAACGCGGGCCGCTCTACCTGATCGCGGGACGGTTCAATCCTAACGCCGAACAACCCATCGAATTCGCGCCCCCGAGACTCTTCGCCGAACGCGAGAACGGCAACTCGTTCTACTCCAGCTATACCGCCGTGGACGGAAAGGGTGTACTCTGGTTCCCCGACCACAAGTTTTACCTCCTCGGCCGTGTGATCGGCGAGGAGTGGTTCGAGGGCGTCAAGTAGCCGGACCGCCTCGCCGGCTGACTTCACGCGAGGCGCGTTTTTCTGACAGCCTTTTTCTGACGGTCGCTGACAATCCCGCCCCAATCTGTTATCTTTGGGTACATCCGTAACTCATCAACGTCAAACGAGGTCCTTGTGGCGGAAGCGCTGAACGATATCGCCTACCGGCTGATCACGAAAAAACTCATGGTCTCCGAGCTGGTGGCGGGCCAAAAAATCTCCGAGCAGCAGATCGCCTCGGAATGCGGCATCAGCCGCACGCCCGTGCGCGAAGCGATACGGCGGCTGACCGAAGAGGGCATGCTCTACCAGATCCCCTCCAGCGGCACCTACGTCGCCCGCCTGGACCGCCGCCAGCTCATCGACTCCTACGAAGTGCGCATGGCCCTCGAGTGCTTCTCCCTCGACCATGCGGTGCAAAACCTCTCCAAAGAAACGCGGCAGGAACTGCACCGCCTGTGCGACGAGATGCATCAGGTCATCGTGAAGCTCCGCTCCAAGAAACGGCAGGTTCTGGACGGTGCCCCGCTGGTGGCGTTTCTTACCGCGGATCTCTCTTTCCATCTGCTCCTTCTGCAGGCCTCCGGCAACCGCCTCGCCCTCAAGATCGTCAACAACGCCTACCAGCGCAACCAGTTCTTCGGCCACCACAGCCACCGCCGTGACCTGCACCACCTCTCCTGGGTCTGGCTGCACCACGCCAAGATCGCACGCGCGATCCGCCGCAGCGACGCCGACGGCGCGCGCCGCTGGCTGCACGCCCACATCTCCCGCAGCCTGGCTGACGCGTTGAGCGCCTTCGATCTGGCTGCGTCCGCGCAGGCCGACTGGATCGACCCCGTCGACGCCGCCCTCGAACGCCTCAGCAACCGATTCGCGTAACTGCTACGAACGAATTCGCCCTCGGTTTACGCACTTGTAAGTGGCGCCGTGAGGCGTTTCTTAGCCATAATTTGAATTCCTGATGCTTGACACGGTGCCCTTGGTTTGGTAAAAAAACCGGTATACAGCTAATTGGCACCGGTATTTCTACGTACCCTTCACTGTGATAAATGAAGGACGTATGGCGTCCTTTGAACCGATTGGCCTAACAGGAACAGGAGCAGATGATGAAGAGACACTTCAAACGCATACGCCAATCACTCGCCCACACACACCGGTTTCTCATCGTGTCCGCCTTCACTGCCGGGCTTGCGATTACGGCACCCCAGACCCGCGCCGCCGACTACACGCTCACTTTCACGCCCACGCCCGACAATTACGTCTCAACCACCGGACGCATCACCACCGCGGCCTTTACGGTCGAGATGTGGTTCAGGCAGCCCTCATTCGACGGCGAGAACCAGCTCTTCCTCCAGGACAACGCAGGTGCCGGGCGACTGATTCTCGCGACAAAATACGGCACCAACAGTTTTCAAATCGGCAACAACAACTTCAGGGGCAACTCCAACCTTCTGGCCAACACGTGGTATCACGTCGCCTTCGTGCGCAACAGTTCCGGCACCGGCACCATCTACCTCAACGGGAACGTGGACAAGAGCGCCGCCCTCAACACGCTGGCCCTCGACGCCAACGGGATCGTCATCGGGCTCCTGCTGCGCGCGAAGAACGGGTTTCGCGGCCAGATCAGCGATGTGCGCGTCTGGAATGCCGTCCGCAGCCAGGCCGACATCAAGGCGAACATGAACGCCCGCCTGACCGGCACCGAAACCGGCCTCATCCAGTATTGGCCGTTGAACGAAGGCAGCGGAGCGACCGCCCTCAACCGCACCTCCAACGCCCACGGCACGATCACCGGCGCGGCATGGCTGTTCAGCAGCGACCTGCCGGTGACCTCGGGCATACCCGATTCCGCCTGGAGCGCTTCCACCGGGGGCAACTGGTCCACGCCCTCGAACTGGCTGAACCTGACGCCCGCCCAAGGGGTCGACAACGCCGCCTTCTTCACCAACCGGCCGTTGTCGGCAATCAACGTGACAAACGACCTTTCCGGCCTTCTGCTCGGCAAAGTTTATCTCTCCGGCTCAGCCAGCCAAACCTTCACCGGCAACGGCGTCACGCTGACCAACCGGTTCGTCACGGCGCAAATTGTCAGTTCCGAAGGCGTCCACACCTTCGGCTTGCCGCTCGCCACGACCGCCCGGGGTGTCTCGCTGGACACCTTTTCGGCAGCGGCCCTAAGCTTCACGGATGTTCTCAGCGGCCCTGGCGCCGTCTCGGTCAACCCCGCGACCAGTGGCGGCGGCACCGTCACCCTGTCAGGCGCCAACTCCTACACGGGGCCCACCTCCCTCGGCTGCGGCTCGCTCGCGTTCAACACGGCTGCGAACAGCGGCAGCGCCAGCCCCCTCGGCGCGCCTTCGGCCGCGAACGGCACCCTGGCCCTGGGAGCGGGCACGCTCCGCTTCACCGGCGGCACCGCCTCCACCGACCGCGGCTACACCGTCAACGCGCCGAACAAGGCCGCCGTGATCCGGGTCGAGGCGGGCGGCGACCTCACCTTCGGCGGACGCATCCAGACCACCTCGGGAGGACAGGTCAAGACCGGCCCCGGCACCGTGCGTTACACCTATCAGGGCTCCAACATCTTCAGCAATATCAATCTGAATGACGCGCTCCTGAACATCGGAGAAAACGGCGACGGACCCTCCCAAGGCTTCTACAGCTACGGCATCGCCGCGGGCCGCGTCATCTTCGACGCGCCGGGCCAAACCAACGAGATCAAAGGCCGCCTCTGCATCGGCCTGTACACGACCACCAACGCCAATGCCGAAACGGCCGGCGAGCTCGTGGTCAACGACGGGGTCGTGGCCTGCGTCGGCAACACCCTCGGCGTCGGCCGCTCGAACGGCACCAAAACGACCGCCGGCGAGCCGGGGCTCTCCTCCAAACTGACCATCAACGGCGGCACGGTCCTTGCCGGAATCCTTTCCGTGGCCTTCAACGGCGGGCTGAACCTGGCCAATTTCAACGCGCGCCCGGTCATCACCCTGAACGGCGGCGCCCTCGTGATCAACCAATATGCCTCTCTCGCCGAATCACCCGGCTCCTGGACCGAACTGACCGTCCGCGGCGGGCGGCTCGTCATCACCAATGCGGCCGCGAGCTCGGACGCGATCAGCATCGGCCTGAGCGCCACGGCCGGCGCCCGCGAGGGCGTCATCATCCTCGCGGACGCGGGCGAGATCGACCTCACGACGGACTTGAATCTCGCCGTGCAGAGCACCTCGACGGGCACGCTGCACCTCGCCGGCGGCATGCTCACAGCCCGCAACATCGTCCGCACGACGGCCACCGGCGCCGGAACGGTTTTCTTCAACGGCGGCCTCTTCCGTCCGCGCGTGGCCGGCCGCACGATGCAGGGCCTGACCGCGGCCTACGTCTCCACCAACGGCGTACGCGTCGACACCTCCCTGGCCGAATTCACCATCAGCCAGAACCTGCTGCATGATCCCGCGCTCGCCGCCGCTGCCGACGGCGGTCTCGCCAAGGCCGGGGCAGGAACCCTCACCCTCTCTGGTTACGGTTCGACCTACACCGGCGCCACCACCGTCTCCGGCGGCACCCTCTGCGTGGCCGGCGCGCTGCCGGCCGCCAACTCCGTTACCGTCGGCACCGACGGCGAATTCCTCGTCGGCGGCAGCGCCACCCAGACCGTCTCCGCCGCCAGTCTCACCCTCAACGGCAGCGGCACGCTCTCCTTCGCGTTCAAGACCGACGGCACCTCGAACGACCGCCTGACGCTCGCCGCCGCGCCGACCCTCGCAGGCAAACGCATCGCGCTCTACCAACTGAACACCCGGCTGCCCTTTACGAAGAACGGCCTCTACACCCTCGTCACATACTCAGGGACAGACCCCTCCACCAGCGGGCTCGCCCTTGCAAACCCGGTCTATGGCAAGACCTACGCCTTCAGCGCCAGCGCGGGCGCGCTGACGGTCGCCATCGCCACCGACGCCGTAACGGCATCGGCCTGGAACGTCCCGTCCGGCGGCGACTGGGCCACCTCCGGCAACTGGACTGTCCCGCCCGCGGGCACGGCTGGCAGCAGCGCCCGTTTCGATGACGCCATCTCCAGCCCCGTCACCGTCGTCACCGCAGGCGAGACGGTCGGCAATCTTTACTTCAACAACCCCTTTGCTTACACCCTCGGCGGCAGCGGACTCACGCTCGACGGCGACACGGCCGCGGCCGCCGTGACCGTCGAGTCCGGCGTACACACGATTGCCGCGCCGCTCACCCTGGCCAGCGACGCCCTGCTCGACATCGCGCCGTCCAGCCTCCTCAACCTCGGCGCCGCCAGCGGCGCATCCTTCACGATCACCGCACAAGGCAACGGCACGCTCGCCCTCACCGCAGCGCCCGCCGTCCAGTCGCTCGTGCTGAACGTGCCGGAGCTGAGCGTCTCGAACACGCTGACCCTCGCCGCGCCAGTCACCCTGCAGCGCGCCGTCACGGTGCGCCCCGCGCTGAGTACCACCACCACGGTCTCGGAGGTCATCTCCGGCGCCTCCGCCCTGACCAAGGCGGGCTCCAGCACGCTGTCCCTCGCGGCCGCCAACACCTACACGGGCCCGACGACCGTCAGCGCGGGCACGCTGACCGCCAACTCTCTCGCCAATGGCGGCACCGCCAGCTCCATCGGCGCGTCGCCTTCCGCCGCCGCCAACCTCGTGCTCGGCCCCGCGACCCTCCGCTATACCGGGCCCTCCGCCACGGTCAACCGCGGCTACACCCTGGCGGCCGGGTCCAGTCCCGTGCGCACGGCCGTCTTCAGCACCGACAACGATGTCACCCTTGGCGGACAGTGTGCCTGTTCTTCCGGCGCGTTCCTCAAGACCGGCCTCGGCACCCTCCGTTACACCTATCCCGGCGCACAGACTCTCGCCGTCGCCGAGGGCGCCATCGACGCGCTCCTCAATATAGGCGCGAACGGCGACAGCCCCACCACCGGCTTCTCCGGTTACACGGTTTCGAACGGCAAGGTCATTCTGGGCACACCGGGGCAGACCAACACGATCAACGTCCGTATCACGGTGGGCCACTACACGACCACCGCCGCCGGCGCGGAAACAGCCGGCGAACTCCAGATCGACAACGGCGTCTTCAACTGCAACACCACCGTTTCCATCGGCCGCGGCAACGGCACAACCGCGACCGCGCCGGGCGGGCTCACCTCGCGGCTGACGGTCAACGGCGGCCTCGTCACCATCAACCTGATCGCGCTCGGCTTCAAGGGAATCATCGCCACCGACTTCAACGCCCGTCCCGAATTCAACATCAACGGCGGCGCGGTCACCATCAGCCAGGCCGCCCATATCGGCGAATCGCCGGGGTCGGTCTCCACCGTGAACGTGCTCAACGGCACGCTGAAGATCAACGGCCAGAACGTCAACAGCGGGCTGCACCTCGGAGGTCCGCAGAACCCCTCCGGCACCGGCATCCTCAACCTCTCCGGCACCGGCGTCGTCGATGTGGCGTATCCCGTCACGCTGGCGACCTACGCGGGCGGCAAGGGCACCATCAATCTCAACGGAGGCACGCTCATCGCCAGCAACATCGTGAAGGGCGCAGGCAGCGAGGCGGTCATGCGCTTCAACGGCGGCGTGCTCCGCCCCCGCGGACCCGGCGCGACCCTCGGCGGGCTCACCGCCGCCTACGTCTCCACCAACGGCGCGCTGTTCGACACCGCGCTGGGAAGCTACACCGTCTCGCAGAACCTGTTGACCGACCCCGGCCTCGGCGCCGCCACGGACGGCGGCCTAGTGAAACTCGGCACCAACGCGCTGAGCCTCACCGGCACGGGCAACACCTTCACAGGACCCATCGACGTCCGTAACGGTCTCCTCCGGGCTCGCGTCGGCGGCACCAACGACCTCGTTGTCGTAACCAACGCGTTCTTCGACGCGCTGAGCCTGCGTGCAACGATCCACAACCTCGCCGGCAACGGCACGCTCACCAACGGCGTGATCGCCCTGACCGGCGCGCTCGACGCAGGCACCAACAACGCCCCGGCCGGCGCCCGCATGACGGTCGAGAACCTCAGCCTCGTCAAGGGGTCAACGTTCGTCTGCACGTGGTCCACAAACGGCGTCGGCAAGATCACCAACGACTTCGTGACTGTCACCGGCGCCCTCGCGCCCGAAGGGGCCGGGTTCATCGATTTCGGCCGCACGGAAGCGAACCCGATCCCCATACCGTTCAAAACGACCATCATGTCCTACGGCACCTTCAGCGGCAGCTTCGCGGGCTGGAAAGCGCTCAACACCGGTCTGCCCTCAGGATCGAACGTCGCCCTCGTTGTCACCGCAAACAACAGCTTCGTCAACATCGAAATCAGATACGGAGGCACCTTGCTCATGCTCAAGTAGTCCTCAGGCTGCACAGCCGTATGTTGTCCCGGCTTCAGCCGGCAACGCTGCCAAGCTGCACAGCCTGATGGCGGGACAACAGGCAACTCGCCACCCCAACAAACGAAAGCCCCCTCGCGTATGCGCCACATTTCGCCGACAATCCTGTTTGCCCTGCTCGCCCTTCGCTGCTTTGGAGCCGCGTCCGCCCCCACCCTCGAGGCGCGCGAGGGCACGGTCGAGACCTTCGCTCTCGGCGCGATGCTCTTCTCCAACCGCGACTTCACCGCGCTCGCCGTGCCGCCCGCGCTTGAGGGCGCCCGCTTCATCCGGATGCCGATCGATGGCGCCCAAGCCGTTGTCTGCACGCGGACCGGCACACTTTACGCCGTCACGCCCGCGGCCCATCCCGAGAACAGCCTCGCCGCCGACCTGCTTAACCAAGGCTTTGAACAATTGCCCGGCGAACCCTTTCAGCTTTTCGGCACGCAGCCCTCGGACAAGGCGTGCTTGTTCCGCAAGACGCTTGCTGTCGGCGAGACGCTGCAGACACGCAAGTGGGTTGTGCTCCTCGCTCAAGGCGATCTCAGCCTGGCCCGTCCGAAGCGCGACCGCCGCTGGCGCGACAACGACGGCGAGACGCTCTACAACGGCATCCGCCTGCCAAGCGTTTGGCCCCCGCGCTACAACGACCCCGCCTCCTTTGAGCCCATGGAGACGCCCTACCTCGACGCGCCGCCCTCTGTCATTCCGATCGACACCGGTCGCCAGCTTTTCGTCGATGATTTCCTGATCGCGCAGACTGATCTGACTCGCACCTTCCACTCCGCAACAAAGTTCGAGGGCAACCCGGTCTTCACCCCCGCCACTTCCAACGAGCTTGCCGCCAGCACGTCCGGCGAACGCGGACAGAAAGCGGTCTGCTACCTCGGCCACGGCGGGGTCTTCTTCGATCCCGCCGAGCGCCTCTTCAAAATGTGGTACACCGCAGGCTGGCGCGGCCCGCTGGCCCTCGCCACCAGCCGGGACGCCGTCCGCTGGGAACGTGCCCCCGTCACCCCCACCAACAACATCGTCCTGCCCTCCAGCCGTGCGGGCGGCGACAACTGCCTCTGGTTCGACGCCCTTACCACAAACGCGTCGGAGCGCATCAAATTCATGGCCGACCGAGGGGGACAAGGCCACACGCTGCGCGTCTCGCCTGACAACCGCACGTGGTCCGACGACGTTCCGGTCGGCCACGCCGGGGACTACTGCTCGTTCTTCTTCAACCCCTTCCGCAACGTCTGGGTCTACAGCGTCAAGCGCGGCTACTCGCGCGGCCGAAGCCGCGACTATGCCGAAAGCCCGCTCTTCCTGACCGAAGGCGCCTTCAACAACTCGGTCTACTGGTGCAACGCCGACCGCCTCGACGAGCAGGACCCCGAGGCCCAATGCGCCCCGCAGCTCTACAGCCTCAGCGCCGTGGCCTACGAGTCGCTTCTGCTCGGCATCTTCCAAATCCACCTCGGCCCCCCGAACGAGGCCTGCGACAAGGGCAAGTTCCCCAAAATCACCGAGCTGAAAATCGGCTTCAGCCGCGACGGCTTCCACTGGCAGCGCCCCGACCGCCGCGCGTTCATCCCCGCCACGCGCAAAGAAGGCGCGTGGGACCGCGCCTACCTGCACAGCACCGCAGGCGTCTGTCTGGTCGACGGCGACCGCCTGCTCTTCCCTTACTGCGGCTACTCCGGCCTCGCGCCCGACGGCAGCCGCGGCATGTACACCGGCGCGAGCGTCGGGCTCGCCACGCTGCGGCGCGACGGCTTCGCCTCCCTGGACGCCGGCGCCAAGGGCGGCACGCTCACCACCCGCCCCGTCACCTTCACCGGCAAGCACCTCTTCGTCAACGCCGCCTGCCCGCAGGGTGCACTGCGCGTCGAAATCCTCGACGCATCCTCTTCTCAAGTCCTGTGCCCGCCGTTCACGGCGGCTAAGACCGACTCTACCCGCCACCCTCTCGGCGATGTCTCCGCCTTCACAAACCGGCCCGTCCGCTTCCGTTTTCACCTCAAAACCGGTAACCTGTATGCCTTCTGGGTCAGTCCCTCCACATCGGGTGCCAGCCGCGGCTACCTCGCCGCCGGCGGCCGTGGGCAACCCTCGATTGTAGACCTGGACTAACGACCAGCGAGACCCTCTATGCGAACCCTTCACTGCCTACTGCTCCTGCTGACTGCCTCTGCCACTGCCTACTGCGCTCCCGGCCCCGCCCTCGAAGTGCTTCTGCGCGTCTCCAACACCTGCGAGACAGCCACTTTCGAGCGCGGCGCGAGGCTCTTCAACGACCGCCCCTACACGCTCGCTGTGGTTCCCTCCGCACTCTCGGGACAACGCTTTCTCCGCGCGAGCATCGACGGCGTCCGCGTGCGCTGCGTCAGCGCCGGAGCGCTCCTCGCCCTCACACCGCCCGAGGTGCCCGGCGCGACCTCCGTTGCGGCCAGCCTCAGCGCCTCTGGCTTCGAGCGGATCACGGAGCCAGACGCCTTCCAGCTCTTCGGAACCAACGCCCACGAGCGCGTCCAGATCTATCGCAAGACGCTCGCAGCGGGCGAGACCCTTAAACTCGGCAAGTGGTGCATCTTGCTCGGCTTCGCTGAAGCCACAGTGAAAACCATTGTCAAAACCCCGTGGCCGCAGAACGCCGGCGAGCGCCTCTACAACGGCATCGTGCTGCCCGAGGAGTGGCCGCCTCAGGACATCGACACGAAGTCGGATGAGCCCATGCCCGTGCCCTATCTCGACCATCCGCCCGCCGCTATCGCCATCGACACCGGCCGCCAGCTATTCGTGGATGACTTCCTGATCGAAAAGACCGACCTGCTCCAGACCTATCACCTGCCCGAGAAGTACGCGGGCAACCCGATCCTGAAAGCCGAAACCGCGCTTGAGCGCCAGACCGGCATCGTCGGCGGCACCTGCCGCCCGTGCGTCTGGTGGAATCCCGAAAAGCAAGCCTTCGACCTGTGGTATCAAGCCGGCACCTATTTCCGCGGAACCATCGCCCTTGCCACCAGCAAGGACGGCCTCACGTGGACACGCCCGACGTTCGACGTCAACCCCGGCTCGAACCAGGCCCTGCCGCTCGGCTTCCAGCCCGACTCTTACGGCATCGTGCCGGACTGGGAGTCCGCCGACCCGCAGCAGCGCTACAAGCTCTTCACGACCAACCCCGGCGGCACGCAGCCCGCCCACAGCTTCACCTCGCCCGACGGCATCCACTGGACCAACCACGTCGCGACCGGCCCCACCGGCGACCGGTCGTCGATGTTCTATAACCCCTTCCGCAAGCGCTGGGCTTACAGCCTCCGCACCTCCTTCCGCGGCCGCTCGCGCCACTACTGGGAGAGCGCTGATTTTCTCGCGGGCGCCAAATGGACGCCGGCTGACCCCGTGCCGTGGCTCGCCGCCGACAGCCTCGACGCCCCGGAGCCCGGCTACAAGCACAAGACGCAGCTCTACAACTTCGACGCCGTCGCCTACGAGAGCTTGATGCTCGGCTTCTTCGAGCTGCACCGCGGTCCCGAGAACGACCGCTGCGAGAAGATGGGCCTGCCCAAGCTCAACGAGATCTCGTTCGGCTACAGCCGCGACGGCTTCCACTGGTCACGCCCCGACCGCCGCGCGCAGATCCCGGCCAGCCGCAAGGACACCTGGGACCGCGGCTTTGTCGAAAGCGGCGGTAACATCTGCGCGCTCGTCGGCGACCAGCTCTTCTTCTACCACTCGGGCTGCCGCGGCGACATGGACGGCGCGGTCAGGAAGGACGGCTCAATTAACTTCGGCAGCATGTATGACCCGAACTGCATCGGCGTGTCCATGCTGCGCCGCGACGGCTTCGCCTCCCTCGACGCCGGCGCCTCCGTGGGCCACATCACCACGCGCCCCGTCGTCTTCAGCGGCAAACACCTCTTCGTCAACGCCGCGTGCCCTCAGGGCGCGCTGAGCGTCGAGATCCTCGACGCCGCCTCGTCGCACGTCCTGTGCCCGCCGTTCACGGCGGACGCCATCGACTCCACACGCTACAGCCTTGGCGATGTTTCCGCTTACAGAGGCAAACCCGTCCGCTTCCGCTTTGCGCTGCGCCGCGGCAGCCTCTACGCCTTCTGGGTCAGCCGCGATGCCACCGGCCGCAGCGATGGCTACGTCGCCGGCGGAGGCCCAGGCTACACCGGCCACACCGACACCGCAGGAGCCCTCAAATGAATGTCCTGCTTCCCTCCGTTGTGTCCGCTTTGACCGTTTCTCTTCTCTACGCTCAGCCTGCGCCCAGTGGCCGAGAAGCCGCCAGTAAAGGGAATGTCTACGTTCTTCTTTTCGGCGGACAGTCGAATGCGCTGGGCTGGGGGTACCAGCAGTATCTGGAGGACACCGGCGATCCGCTGGCCAAACCGCAACAGGACGTGGAGATGTTCTATGATATCGCGGGCACAGGATTCCTCCCCGAAAACACGCTGCTGCCCCTTCAGTCCGGCAACTCCAACACCAACGTCAAACAGCCCGGTCATTACCCCGCGCTCACCAACGCGCCGATCAGCCGTTTCGGACCGGAGTTGAGCTTTGCCCGAGCCGTGCGCGACCGCATCCGCACGCCCGACGCGAAAGTGGTGGTGATCAAGTTTGCCATGGGCGGCAGCAGCCTGTGGGATCAGTCAGACTGGCTCCCGGACGGCACCACGAATTCCGTTGCCGATGGCAGGCTCTACCGCATCTTTCAAGACGTCGCGTGGCGAGGGATCGGCGCGGTGCGATACAAATATCCAGACCGCATGATTGACGTGCTGGGAATGGGGTGGGTGCAGGGCGAGTCCGATGCCCTTGAGGGCAAAGGGGCTGAGTATCAGAAGCACCTGACGGACTTTATCGCGGATGTGCGTGCGACCTTCGGCACAAACTTAACCTTTGTGCTTTCCAAAATCGCCCCGCAGCAGGTCGAAGGTGATGCCAACAAGAAAATGATTGAGCAATGGGCGCTTGTCCGTGCCGCACAGGACGCCGTGGCCGCAACGGTGCCGAAGGTCGCCGCCACGGAAACCGTCGGCAAGTCCTATGCGGTGTCGAAGGGCCTGTCAGAAGGCCAATACCATTTCACCACGCCCGCTCTTCTTCAGATCGGACGGGATCTTGGCAACGCACTCATTGAAACCAGCGGGCTGGAAAGCGCCCGAAATAAGGAGTCCCGATGAATCGCCTCACCCTATCAGCCCTCTCCGTTCTGACCGCTTCTCTGGCTTTCGCGCAATCCCCGGCCCCCGAGGTCCGCTTTGCCGCCATGTCCAAGGACGAGGTCCGCGCCTTCGAGATCGAGGTCGCCGAGAAAATCGCCGACCTCGCGCTCGTGCCGCCGCAGCTCAACACCAGCCCGCTGCCCAAGTACGACTACGACCAGCTCGACTACGGCATGACTATCGGCATCGCCCGCACCCCCGGCGGCCGGCTCTACGCCTGCTGGGTCGCGGGCGAGGACGGCCCCAAGGCCTTCTTCGTGCTCAACCGCAGCGACGACGACGGCGAGACCTGGTCCAAGCCCTGCCTCGTCATTGACATGCACGACTCCGCCCGGCTGCCCGTACCGCGCGGCACGCTGGTGGGCAACCTCTGGACCGACCCCAACGGCAAACTGCACCTTTTCTTCAGCCAGTCGATGACGCAGTTCGACGGCCGGGCCGGCTCGTGGGAGGCGGTCTGCGAGAACCCCGACGCGGAGAAGCCCGCGTGGTCCGCGCCCCGTCGCATCTGGCACGGCTTCACCCTCAACAAGCCCACCGTGCTCTCCACCGGCGAGTGGCTCCTCCCGGTCTCGCTCAACCGCAGCGGCGGCTACGGCCCCTTCCGCGGCGCGTTCAAAGACCTCGACCCGCTGCGCGGCGCGAACGTCTTCTGCTCCACCAATCAGGGCGCCACCTGGGAGCGCCGCAGTTGCGTCGCCTACCCCAACCCCTGCTGGGATGAGCACATGTTCGTCGAACGCAAGGACGGCACGCTCTGGATGCTCGCGCGCACGAGCAAAGGCATCATGCAGAGCGCCTCCAGCGACCGCGGCAAGACCTGGTCTGAGCCCACCGCGCCGGAGAGCATCCGTCAGCCCGCAGCCCGCTTCCACATCCGCAAACTTGCCTCCGGCCGCCTCCTGCTCGTGAAGCACGGCGACACCGCCGACACGACCGAGGGCAAGCGCAACAAGCTCAAAGCCTTCCTCTCCGAGGACGACGGCAAGACCTGGCTCGGTGGCCTCATGCTCGACGAGCGCAACGGCGTCTCCTACCCCGACGGCTTCCAAGGGCCTGACGGCACGCTCTACATCTCGTACGACTGGAACCGCAGCACCAACGGCGAGATCCTGCTGGCCCGCTTTACGGAGGAGGATATCCTTGCGGGCAAGCTCACCGGCCCGAAATCCAAGCTCCAGATGCTCATCAGCAAACCCCTCAAAGAGCGGAAGAAATAGGGTTCAGGGTTCGGGGTTCCGGGAATACACCAAATTCTCTGTCTGCGCTTTCCAGAATCCCAACCACTGCCCCCTCTCTCCTGAACCTAACTCCCAACTCCCAACTCCTAACTTCTAACTCCTAACTTCTAACTCCTAACTCCTAACTCCTAACTACCCTATGCGCTTCATCACCCTCTTCGTCAACCTCTACCCCCTCTGGATCATCCTCTCCTCGGTGATCGGCATCCTCCATCCGCCCGCGTTCCTCTGGTTCTCGGGACGCTGGGTGGAGAACGCCATCGCGCTGGTGATGCTCGGCATGGGCTTCACGCTCACGCTCGACGACTTCAAGCAGCTCCTTAAGATCCCCAGCTCCTTCGCGCTCGGCTTCGCCTGCCAGTACACGATCATGCCGCTGCTCGGCTGGGGTATCAGCCGCGCGCTGCACCTGGAGCCCGGCTTCGCAGCCGGCCTCATCCTCGTGGCCGCCTGCCCCGGCGGCGTGGCCTCGAACCTCATCTCTTATCTGGCCCGCGCCAACGTCGCGCTCTCGGTCGTGCTCACCATGGCCTCCACGCTCACGGCTTTCGTGATGACGCCGCTCTGGTGCAAGACGCTCGCGGGCGCGTATGTCGAGGTCGACGCACTGGGCATCTGCCTCTCCACGCTGCGCGCCGTGGTTGCGCCCGTGCTCATCGGCGTCTTCTGCAACTGGAAGTTCCCGCGTGTGGTCGCCAAGGCCTCGGCGTTCGGCCCGTTCATCTCCGTGGTCGCCATCATCTTCATCGCGGGCAGCATCGTGGCCCCCAACGCCGAGAAGGTCGTCGCCAACGCCGGCCGCCTGACGCTGGCCCTGACGCTCCTGCACGGACTCGGCTTCGTACTGGGCTACTGGATCACCCGCCTGCTGCGCTTCCACGATGACATCGCCCGCACGGTCGCCATCGAGGTCGGCATGCAGAACGGCGGCATGGCCGCCATGCTCGCCAAAAAGCATTTCGCCGCCGACCCTCTGGTGGGCGTGCCCGCCGTCTTCTGTAGCGTGGTCCAGACCCTCCTCGGAAGCCTACTGGCCGCCTACTGGCGCTTCCGCCCCCTCAAGTGACGTCACCCCTCGTGGCCACATGATTCAACTCCTAACTCCTAACTTCTAACTTCTAACTCCTAACTCCTAACTCCTAAATGCTAACTTCCCAAGACCGCACCGGCATCTACTACTGGAAGTGCGACCGCGCTGCCGCCTTCCACGGCACAGAGGCGGTCCGCCCCGACAACCCCCTGCTGCAAGCGCAGCTCCAGCGCGCGCTGGAGCGGCGCTTCCCCGGCGTGCCGATCAACCTGCGCCCCGCCGACGGGCAGGGAAACCACCGGACGTTCCGCCTAACGGCAGAGGAAACGCTCAACGTTCAACGTTCAACGCTCAACGCTCAAGGGGGGACTCCTTCGACGTTCGGCGCACACGGCGCCTTCGTACGCACCGAGGACGGGCCCGAGCGTGACAACTACTTCGCCGTCGAGTCCGTGGTCACGTCGGAGCTGCGCCAGCGCGGCATCCCCGTGCCGCGCGTGCTCGCCTGCGACTGCTCCCGCACGGAGACGCCCTTCGCGTGGCAGGTGCTGGAGTATGTGCCCTTCCCCGACCTCAACCAGCATCACAAACAGGGCACGCTGGCGCTGGAGCCGGTCGCCGAGACGATCGGCGAAACCGTGGCACGCTGGCAGGAACTCCCGGTCTCCGGCTACGGCCCGTTCAGCGCGGAGGCGGCCCGCGCCACCGGCCGCCTAGTCGGCCTGCAGCCCTCCTACTCGCACTACCTGTTCCTCAACCTCGACAAGCACCTCACCTTTTTGACTGAGCGCGGCTTTTTCACCGCTCGGCAGTGCGTCGCCGTGCTGGAGGCCATCTCCCGGCACCAAGATTTGCTTGGCATCAGCCAGGGCTGTTTGGCACACAAGGATCTTGCGCTCTGGAACATCCTCGGCTCGCCGGATCACGTAGCCGCCTTCATCGACTGGGACGACGCCATTTCGGGTGACCCCATGGACGACCTCTCGCTGCTCGGCTGTTTCTATGGCGCTCCGGTCATCGAGCGTGCGCTGGCCGGCTACGCCCGCGTACGTCCGCTGCCGCCGGACCACCTGCCGCGCTTCTGGCTCTGCCTGCTGCGCAACATGATCGTCAAAGCCGTGATCCGCGTCGGAGCGGGATACTTCCAGCGTAACGATAGCTTCTACCTCATCGGCTCCGGCAGCACCGGCACCGACTTCGAAGCCTTCACGCGCACCCGCATCGACACCGCCCTACGCGGGCTAAACAACACCTGCGACCTCTCGATCTTATGAGAGGGCAGACACGCAGGTCTGCCCCTACGCACGGGCCAATGATCCAACTCCTAAATCCTAACTCCTAAATCCTAACTTCCCATGAACACCAACACCCTCACACGCCTCCGCACCCCCCGTTTCCACCTCGGCACCTGGCTCTCGATCGGCTCTCCGGTCATCGCCGAGCTGGCGGGCCTGTGCGGCTTCGACTGGCTGCTCCTAGACCTGGAACACGGCTGCGGCGGCGAGGCCGCGCTCTTTCAGAACCTGCAGGCCCTGCGAGGCAGCAAGTCCGCCGCGATCGTGCGCGTAGGCGCGCCGCACCCAGACCTGATCCAGCGCGTGCTCGACTGGGGCGCGGACGGCATCATGGTGCCGCACGTGGACACGCCGGAGATCGCGCGGTCCGTCGTGCGCGCGGTGCGCTTCCCGCCGCACGGCACGCGCGGCTACTCGCGCTCGGTACGCGCCTGCGGCTACGGGATGGAGCTTCCTGACGCGGACGTGCAGCCGCTCGTGCTCGCGCAGATCGAGAGCGCCATGGCCGTGGCCAACGTGCGCGAGATCGCCGCCGTCGACGGCATCGACGTGCTGTTTGTCGGCCCCGCAGATCTCGCCTTCGACCTGAAGGCGTCTGAGTCGGCGCTGAACTACGACGCTTGTCTGAAGGCGGTGGCGGACGCCGCACGCGAGAGCGGCAAACAAACCGGCATCCTCAACCGTAACGAGAAAGACATCCCCGATTTGAGCGCGCTGGGCTTCACGTTTCAGGCGGTCGATTCGGATGTCGCCATTCTCAGGCAGCGCTACAAGGATCTGGCGGCGCGTTTTTCACCTGGCTGACGTCGATCACACGCCGTACGGCAGAGACTAAAACGCGACCCTCGTAAGGTTTTTCAAGCAGGTTACCCCCCGGAATCAAGGTCACGTGCGACATCGAGTCAAAGCCGCTGAACCCGCTGGCAAAAAGGATGGGCTTGCGTGCGTCGAGCGCATGGATCCGGTCATACGCCTCAAAGCCGCCCATCTTCGGCATCACGACGTCAAGAACCACGGCCGCAATCTCGCCGGCATGCTTCTCGAACAGCGCCACAGCCTCCACACCGTCAGACGCCTCCAGCACCGTGTATCCGGCGCGCTTCAACACCCTCGCAGCCAACTTACGCACCGACTCCTCGTCTTCGGCAATCAGCACGACCGCACCCTCCGCACCGTTGGCCGGTTCCGCGACCTGCGCAACCGCGGCCTGGGCCTCGCACGTCTCGCCGGACTGCGGCATCTCACTACCCGTCACCTGACGCAACACCCGCATCGTTCTCGTATTCGACGCGCTGGGAACCAAGCACGCGACATTCGGCGGCTGGCTGCTGCTGAAAGTCAACAGTTGCCCGACCAGCGCCGAGGCCTGTCTCCCCGACACGCACACCTGCTCCAGATAGCCGCGGCACTCGCGGTTTTCGCCAGGCAAGACCTCGCAAGCCAACTCCGTATAGCCGTTGATCACCTGCAGCAGGTTGTTAAAATCATGCGCTAACCCGCCCGCCAGCTGCCGGATCGCCTCGGTCTTCTGCGCGTACAGCAGTCGCTCCTGCGCCTCCACACGCTCGGTCACATCGCGGACAAAGACCACAGACCCCTCTCGTCCTGCGTAGCGGATCGGCACTGCCGAGACTTCGCAGAGAACCGGAGTGCCGTCTAACCGCAAAAAGCGCTCCTCTTGCGTCAAGATGGGCAGCTTGCGCTCCGTGACCTGAGCGATGCGACGCTTTACTGTTTCGCGCGACGCCGGATCAATGATGTCCATGACCGCACGACCGATAAGTTCATTCGGCGTCGCAGCACCGAGCAGCCGTGCTGCGGCGCTATTGGCATAGGCGACACACCCCAGCGTCTGAACAAACACCGCATCGGGTGCCCCTTCGATCAGAAGTCTAAACAACGCCTCGCTCTCGCTCAGCATCCGGGTGCCCCGCCTGATCAGCCAGAAGAGCACGAATGCCGTCAGCATCACGTACAATAACCCTTTAGAGGTCTGGATCCAATGCGCGGTCTCGATGTCGGCACTGGCGAACGAGAGCCAGTCCGAAAACAGGATCCATGAAAACCCCGTCAACACGTAGACCGCCGTGACACGGGCTGCGAGTCGAAAATCGTTCATCCCGCCCCCCTTTCATGACGCGTCACACGCGCAGAAATCCGCGGCAAGCCAACTGGGCTTTTCGGCCATTTTATTGACAACACCCTACACATAAACGCTAATTCTCGCCTGACAGATTTGTCAAAGTACTTAATACATTCACTAGCATCCCATAGGCGGGGCACGGACGGCATGCTGAAGCCGTGGCCCC
>CAYMLQ010000040.1:0-27633 GCA_964390795.1 uncultured Lentisphaeraceae bacterium | reverse complement strand
CGCTCAGCGGCGGCGACCGCAAGGCCTTGACGCCCGCCAAGAATCTGGCGGTGAACAACCACATCCACCACTATGGACTCTTCCAGCGCACCTACGCGCCGGGCATCGGCGTGCAGGGCTGTGGCAATATCGCGCGCAACAACAGCATCCACGACGCGCCGCACAATGCCGTGCTGTACGGCGGCAACGAGAATCTGTTCGAACTGAACGAGGTCTACCGCGTGGTGATGGAGACGGGCGACGCGGGCGCGTTCTACACGGGCCGCGACTGGACAACGCAGGGTAATGTGCTGCGCCACAACTACATTCATGATCTCGGCGGCGGCGACGCCAAGCACGTGAACACCATGGGCGTCTATCTCGACGACTGCGACAGCGGCGACACGATCGAGGGGAACGTTTTTTACCGCGCGGGCCGGGCCATCATGATCGGCGGCGGTCGCGATAATCCGGTGCTGAACAACCTCGTGGTGGATTGCCCGATCGGGCTGCACATCGACTCGCGGGGCATGACGTGGAAGCAGTGGAATAATCCGAGCGACACGAGCTGGTGTCTGGAGGAGAAGGCCAAGCGGCTTGACTACACCCAGCCGCCGTGGAGCGCGCGGTATCCGCGCTTGGCGGCGATCATGAGCGAGAGCCCGCAGGAGCCGCTCAACAACCCGGTTCGCCGCAACGTGTTTGTTGACTGTGCCAAGCAGGTGTGCGACTTCGACGGCAACGTCAAGAAGCTGCTCGACAAATTCGAGATCGCCGAGAATCTGGCGGTGAACACGGCGGGCGCGACGAACGGGATCGCCAAGGCTGTCGACGTCAAGGGCTTCGCGAATCTCGCGGGCACGGCTGAGGAGCCGGTTGATCTCGGGTTTGAGGATCGGGCGGCTGGCGATTTCACGCTGCGCAGGAGTGCGCGGCTGTTGAAAGAGCTGTCCTCATTTGAGAAGATTCCGTTCGAGAAGATCGGTCTCTTCAAGGACGAATATCGCCGGAAATTGCCGGCGAAGTAAGAAAGGGAATCATATGGCTTCGACAGTGATGGATCAGTTGTTGGCGGATATTAAAGAGGCGATGAAGGCGCAGCAGAGCGAGACGCTCATGGCGCTGCGCACGCTGCACGCGGCGATCAAGGATCAGACGGTCAACGCGGGCGTGGAGATCACGGACGAGGCGGTCGCCGCCGTTGTCATCAAGGCGCTCAAGCAGCGCGCGGACTCCATCGAGCAGTTCGCCGCTGCGGGCCGCCAGGATCTGGTCGTGAAAGAGCAGTATCAGGTTGACCTCTACCGCAAGTATCAGCCGAAGCAGTTAGAGCGGGCGGAGATCGAGGTCCTGGTGCGCCAGTGCATCGCCGAGAGCGGCGCGGCCAGCAAGAAGGAGATGGGTAAGGTGATGCAGCTCCTCATGCCCAAGGTCAAGGGCTGCGCCGACGGCAAGCTGGTGAACCAGGTCGTGATGTCGCTGCTGCCGTAGCGGAGAGAAGCGGGAGAACGTTCAACGCTCAACGTTCAAGTGAGAGAGGTTTCACGCCCGCTACGCTCAAGACCCGGTGACGCAAAGGGGAGAGGCGGATTAGCAGATGAGCCAGTAGTCGCCGTCTCGCCGGATGACGCCCTCGCGGGCGCTGGCGAGGCGGTGACGTTCACGGAAGCCGTCACTGGTAATGGGGACGACTCGGCTACAGGAGCAGATTCGGGCAGTGCTGATGTGTTTGTGAGTGATGGCGGCTACACTTCGTCGGATACGCTTAGTCAAGCTGCTTAACTGCTTATTCCGCCTTCTCTGTCTGAAGGGTGAGCACGGTGCCGGCACGGGTGATGCGGGAGGTGCGCGTGAGCACGCGGCCGCCCGGCAGGGTGGCGGTGACCTCGTAGTCGCCTTGGAAGCCGCGAATGCGGCTGTATCCCAGATGGTCGGTGGCGCGCGTCTCGTCGGTCCACCAGGCGCCTTTCACTAAGTCGATGTAGGCTTGTCCGTTAGGTTTGACGCGCCACTGATTGTCGAAGAGCGCGGCGCGAGGGATCCAGTGGCGGCCTTCCCAGAAGCCCCACTGCGTGAGCGACTCGGTGGCGGGGTGGGAGAAGAAGGCGATGAGGAAGTCGCGCATGTAGTCGCCCTGCGTCTGCTCGTCGTCGGTGGAGATGTCGAACTCCGTGGCGTGGATCGGCAGCTTGAGGGTGGCGAGGCGGTCGAGGATCTCGATGACCTTGTGCGGCGGGGTCAGGTTCTCGCCCATGTGGCACTGCACGCCGATCACGCCGAGAGGCGCGTGGGAGGCCTGCAAGTCGCGGATCTGCAGCATGTAGAGATCCAGCTCCTCACGCGTGTCGCCGCCGCCCGATACGATGGCGAATTCGTTGATTCCGAGCGCGGGATGCGGGTCGATCTCATGCGTCAGCTTGAACCAGCGTGCGGGCTCCTGCGGACCGAGGATGTCCATGAGCGCGTGGTTGACACGCGGCTCGTTCATCACGTCATAGGTGTCGAAGCGGACGGCTTTCATGACGCTGACGACTTCGGTGAAATGGTCATCGATGGCCTTCCGCAATGCGTCGGGCTTGTCCTTTAACGCTTCAAGCTCCTTCGGCAGCCAGCGCCAGCCGGGCCAGATCAGGCAGTGTCCGCGGGTGTAAAACCCGTTGAGCTTGGCCCACTGCGCAATGGCGATGTAGGTCAGCCGGTTTTCGGGGTGCTCCCAGCCCCAGTCGCTCCAGTAGAGCGGGCAGGTGGCGCGGTTGAAGAGGCGCATGAGCGTCTCGCGGTATTTCTTGCCGTCGTCTGTCTCGCGCAGCACGGTGTCTTCGATAAACGTGCCGAACTGGTAGGCGTGGCGGGTCATGCGGGCGCGAACCATGACGTTGGTGACGGGCGTGCCGTCGGCTGTTTCGATCCGCACGGCAAGGTCGCCCGTGCGGATATTTTCGATGCGCGACAGAGCCTGTTTCCGCCAAGGCGCGTCCGCCGACTGGCCTTCATAGCTGACGCGCGTGAGGGGAAGCTGCCGGAGGTCGACCTTCGGGCCGAGGTTCACGGCGACGAACCCGCCGAATTCCAGTGTCTGTTCGACCTTGCCGAGGTGGAAGACCAGCTCGATGTTCTGTGCGGGATAATCGCGGTCAGCGAGGGTTCGCAGGTAGAGCCGCGTCCACTGTTTGCCGGGTGCGGCGTTCAGCGAGGCGAGGCTGTCGTACGTCTGGGTCTGCTGGAGGGTGGCGAAGAGCGCCCCGCCGCCGGTCTCGGCAACAGAGGCGGTGCAGCGCACGCTGAAAGCGATGAAGAGCGCATCCCCTTTCTTGACGGGGGCTAGGCTGGTGGGGGTGGTGACCTGCACTTTCCAGGCGGGGTCGGTGCGGCGCTTGACCTCCACGCGAAGCGCCTGCGCGAAGGGCTGGCCGGGCGCGTCGATGACCGAGATGGCGGCGTCCTCGCGCGCGCCGTGGCGCGGCAGGCGCGACAGGTCGGCGACCTCGAACAGCGGCGTCGGCTTGCCGGGAAGCGGGGCGACGGCCGCGCGGTAGAAGGCGTCGTACGGGGCAGGGTCGGCCGCGCGCGCGGGGGAAAAGGGCGCACCTGCGCAAACGGCGAGCAGGCAGGCCGTGCGCAGGCGGCGCGAGCGGGCGCGGCTGGGACAGGGGGAGGCGGATTGCAGGTACATCGGTCGGAGGCTCCTAAGTTAGCGCTGGCCTAGAGCCAGGCGCAGTTGAGGGCGCAGAGGCCGTAAAGGCAGGCGGTCTCGGCTCGAAGGACCTGCTGGCCGAGGCTCACGGGAAGTGCGCCAGCGGCGAGCAGGGCGTCGAGTTCGGCGGGCGTGAAGTCACCTTCGGGGCCGACGAACCAGCCCGCGTGCGGCGGCGGTGAAATGAAAGCCGAGAGGGCCTCGCGCAGCGGTTTAGCGGCAGGGGCAAGAGCTGCGACAAACACCGGCATGGCTTGGGCCAAGGTCGGCAGGCACGTCTTGAATGGCGCGGGGGGGGCGATCTCCGGCAGCCAGACGGCTCCGCACTGGCGGGCGGCCTCTTCCGCCACGCGCGACCAGCGGTCGGTTTTGGCGTCGCTGTCGCCGGCGTCGAGCCGCACGATGGTACGTTCGGAAATCACGGGTACGAGGCGTGCGACGCCGAGTTCCACCGCTTTCTCGACGGTCCAGTCCATGCGGCTGCCTTTGCTGACGCAGGCGAAGAGCGTGAGGTGGCACGGGCGGCAAGGGTACGCTTGAACCGGTGCGTCGGCATGCAGCGAAAGGCCGTGCTTATCTGCGGAAGAGATGGCCGCGAGCCGCGTGCGGCCTTGGCCGTCGAAGAGCGTCACGCGCTCGCCGGGCTTGACGCGCAGCACGGTCTGCAGGTGGCGCGACTCGTCGCGGCCGAGCGTGCAGGCGTCGGCGAGCAGCGCTTCGGTTGTGACAAGGCAGCGGTGCATGGGGCGAGAAAGGAGAAGTTAGGATTTAGGAGTTAGGAGTGGGAACACCCGACCTCTGAACGCCGAACGCTGAATCCTATTTGGAGGCGTGTTTGCGCAGGGCGTCGCGCCGGGCGAAGAAGGTTTCGACCGCCTTGCTCTGTTTGCCGGCTTCAGGAAAATTGTCCGGCGAGGTCATTGCGGCGAACTCCTCGAGCAGGCGCTTCTGCTTGGACGACAGGTGCTGGGGAACCTCGAGGTCGACGCGGACGTGCAGGTCGCCGCAGCCGCCGTTGAGGCTGGGCATGCCCTTGTCGCGGAGGCGGAAGAGCTTGCCGTTGGGCGTGCCGGCCGGCAGCTTGATGCGCGCGAAACCGTCGGGCGTCGGGATCTCGATATCGCCGCCGAGTGCGGCGGTCACGGGCGAGACATGGACGGTGCAGGCGAGGTCATCGTCGTGGCGCTCGAAGATGTCGTGCTCGCGCACGTGGAGCACCACGTACAAGTCGCCGGACGGGCCGCCGCGCAGGCCGCTCTCGCCCTTGCCGGTGAGGCGCAGGCGCGAGCCGGTCTCGACGCCCTTGGGGATGCGCAGGGCGATGTGGCGCGGCGTTTTAACGCGGCCAGAGCCGCCGCACTTCTTGCAGGCGTTGCGGATGATGGAGCCTTCGCCCTTGCAGACGGGGCAAGCCTGGCGCATCTGGATGAACCCTCCGCCGACCACGACAAAGCCGTTGCCGCCGCACTGGCGGCAGGGCTCGCGCGCAGAGCCGGGCGCTGCGCCGGAGCCCTGGCAGGCGTCGCAGGCATCGTTGACGTGCAGGTCCACCTCGCGCTCGGAGCCGAAGAGCGCCTCCTCGAAATCGACCTCGAGGTCAAAGCGCAGGTCGTCGCCGCGCTGGGGCGCGTTGGGGTTGCGCGACCTCTGCCGGCCGCCGCCTCCGCCCCCGCCGAAGATGTCGCCGAGGCCCCCGCCGAAGAGGTTCGCGAAAAGATCCTGGAAGTCTCCCGTGTGGGTGAAATCGCGCCCGAAATCGAAGCCGCCCGGGCCGAAGGCGGATTTCATGCCGGCGTGACCGTACTGGTCATAGCGTTGGCGCTTGTCCGTGTCGCTCAGCACCTCGTAGGCTTCGCAGACTTCCTTGAATTTCTCCGAAGCCTCTTTGTTGTCGGGGTTGCGGTCCGGGTGATACTGCATCGCAAGCTTGCGGTAGGCCTTTTTCAACTCGTCGGCTGAGGCGCTTTTGCTGACGCCGAGCACCTCGTAATAATCGCGTTTGGTTGCCATAGGAGAGAGGGAGGAGTTAGGAGTTAGAAGTTAGAAGTTTAGAGGGTTGCTGGCTCCGCCCTCACTAGTCGGAGATGTTTGCTTCTTCGGCGGCGGCCTGTTCGGGGTCGGGGGCGCCCGAGGAGACGATGACTTGCGCGGGCCGTAGGAGGCGTCCCGCCAGGCACCAGCCGCGGCGGAACTGGTCGATGATCCCGTTGGCCGGGACGGTCGCGGAGGTCATCTGCGAGAGCGCCTCGTGCCAGTCCGGGTTGAACGGCTGGTTCTTGGTGTCGATGGGCGTCACGCCGTAGCGGTCCAACAGGGCGAGGAACTGCTCGTAGACCAGCTTGACTCCAGCGACAACAGGGTCGGACGTGTCCGGCGCTTTGCCCAAGGCGAGTTCGAGGTGGTCGATGATGGGAAGGAGGTCCGCCAGAAGTTCCTCGTTCGAGCGCTTGATCCACTCCTCGCGCTCGCGGACCTGGCGCTTTCTGAAATTGTCGAAGTCTGCCATCAGGCGCGTGTAGCGATCCTTCACGGCGGCGAGTTCCTGCGCCGC
Organism: uncultured Lentisphaeraceae bacterium; assembly: GCA_964390795.1. Classification (GTDB taxonomy): domain Bacteria; phylum Verrucomicrobiota; class Kiritimatiellia; order RFP12; family UBA1067; genus CAYMLQ01. The sequence continues at coordinate 21,409 of CAYMLQ010000040.1, read as the reverse complement.
GGGCGAGGGCTGGGGTGCGGCGGCGGGCGCTTCGGGCGCGGCGGCGGTCGGCGCGGCGTCGCCTGCGGGCGCAGGGGCGGCTTCAGTCTGCGGGGCGTCCTCCGCGTGTGCTGCGGCTTCCTGATGTTTGTGCTTCTCTTTGTTCTTGCTGAACATCGGCTAAACTCCTTGTGAGGCTGCGCGCTTCGGTCAGGTCTTTGCGGCAGCGGGAATACGCGTCACCGGCAGATCCTGAAACGGGCTTCAAAATGGCGTTACAGTACACCATACTGCGCCCCGATAGTCAAGGGGGGACAAAACCCGCAGCGCGACCTTTGGCCGACCTTTGGATCGATGCAAAATTGAATGGAAGGAGAGCCGTCAAAATGAGTATACTATTAGCCAAATGACTGAAAAAACGCTCATTATCATTCCGACGTACGATGAACGTGAGAATGTGGCGGCCATGTCGGAGGCCGTTCTGAAACAGGTGCCGGAAGCAAACATCCTGTTTGTGGATGACAACTCACCGGACGGAACGGGCGCGCTGCTGGACGAGATTGCGGCGCGCGAGACGCGCGTGTTCGTGATGCACCGCGCGTGCAAAGAGGGCCTCGGGCGGGCTTACATCGCGGGCTTCAAGTGGGCGCTGGCGCGCGAGTACGAGCTGATCTGCGAGATGGACTGCGACTTCTCACACGACCCTGCGGCGTTGCCGCGCCTGCTGCAGGCGGCGGGCGACGGCGCCGATCTGGTGCTCGGCTCGCGGTACATCGGCGGCATCCGCGTGATGAACTGGCCGATGAGCCGGCTGCTGCTTTCGACAGGCGCGGCGAAATACGTGAAGCTGATTACCGGCATGCCGGTCTTCGACCCCACGGGCGGCTTCAAGTGTTTCCGGCGCGCGGTGCTGCAGGCGATCGATCTCGACCGGATCACCTCCAGCGGCTATTCGTTCCAGATTGAGATGACGCACACGGCTTGGATCAAGGGCTTTGCGATCCGCGAGGTGCCGATCGTGTTTGAGGACCGGCGCGCGGGATACTCCAAGATGCGGGCCAATATCGCTTACGAAGCGGTGATGATGGTGTTGCGGCTGTGGGCGCGCTGCGGCTTCAGGCGCTCGCCGCGTGCGGGGGCAGGGGCGTGATGGGCTTGCGAGCCGCCGCGTGGCTGCGCGCGCTGCGGCCGGCGCAGTGGATCAAGAACGGGGTGGTGCCGGCCGCCTACTTCTTCGCGTGGCGCGACCCGAGCCAGAGCGCCCACGTGCAGGGCTGGCAGCCGCTGGTCGCCGAGGCCGCGGCGGTCGCATGCTTCTGCTGCGTGTCGAGCGGCGTGTATCTGATCAACGACCTGCGCGACATCGAGGCCGACAGGGCGCATCCGGTCAAGTGCCTGCGTCCGCTGGCCTCCGGTGCTCTCAGCGTGCGCGCGGCTCTCGCGATGGCGGCGTGTCTGCTGCTGGCCGGCCTGGCGGGCTCGCTGGCTCTGCCGTCCGCGTTCACGGGCGTGCTGGGCGGATACTTTCTGATGCAGCTCGTCTACACCTTCGGGCTCAAGCGGATCCCGTATGTTGACGTGTTTGTGATCGCGACGGGGTTCGTGCTGCGGGCGATCGCGGGCGCGACCGTGCTGTCGGTGCGGATTTCGCCGTGGCTGCTTCTGTGTACGTTCCTGCTCGCGCTCTTTCTGGCGCTGTGCAAGCGGCGGCACGAGAAGATTCTGCTTGAGGATGCGGGCGGGCAGCACCGCGAGGCGCTGGCCGGTTACGACCGCTACCTGCTCGACATGCAGATTGGCATCACCTCCTCCGCGACGCTGGTCTGCTATGCGATCTATACGCTGTCGGCCGAGACCGTGCAGCGCTTCGGCACCAGCCGCCTGGGCCTGACGATCCCGTTCGTGGTGTTCGGCATCTTCCGCTACCTGGAGCTGGTCTACCGGCACGACGAGGGCGGGCGCCCCGAACAGGTGATGCTCACGGACAAGGTTCTGATCGCCACCGTGGCCTGTTATGTGGCCACCGCGCTGGCCGTTTTCCTCACGGTTTGAAGCGGACAGAAGCGGGCGGAAATAAGAATGTCATTTTTTTCTTATTTAGCACTTGTGCGACGCGGAGGCGTTTGATACATTGCGTCTACTTTTTCGCGGGGTGGTGGCGCAATTGGTTAGCGTTCCGGACTGTCGATCCGGTGGTCGCGGGTTCGAATCCCGTCCACCCCGCCATTCGATTTAGTAAAAACCGTTAATTCGTTAAGGATTAACGGTTTTTTTGTGTTTGCATGGTATGACACTGGTATGGTAAAAGCGCGGCATCGGACAACTTCAGCTATTTGAACAAAGGAGATGTTAGGCCTCTCTATAAGCAGCCGAAAAGCAAGTTTTGGTGGTTTCAGATCATGACCCCGGAAGGCAAGCGTATCCGGAAGTCGACGAAAACAGCCGTTACCCCACTGCTCAAAGTGCTTTTGGATGCCCGTAGCGCCGATCCGGAGGGAGAGCACGTGTTGCCGCTCCACGCGGCGGTTTACAGGAACCTGCAGAAAAGGACGAGTCCTGCCGCTTCTCGCACATCCTGAAGAACGCCAAGGTCGACCACGAGAGCTACACGTTCCATTCGTGGAGGCACACGTTTCGCACCAGGTTGAGCGAGGCGGGGGTGTCCGATCAAAGACGCGTTCCCCCAGCCTTCGCCGACCTTGCTTGAACCTGCGGCTCTCCTTTGATACGCTCCCCAAAGATGCGTTGCCGGATAACTTCCGCGTCGGCTGTTGTCTAGGCAACAGGCCGAGCCGATAAAAGGACACTGTGATGCAGTTGGGGTGGAATGAGATCAAGCAGCGGGCGGTCCAGTTCTCGCGGGAATGGGCCGGTGAGACCCGCGAGGACGCGGAGGCGAAATCCTTCTGGGACGCGTTTTTCAACGTGTTCGGCATCCCGCGCCGCAGCGTCGCCACCTTCGAGGAGCCGGTCCGAAAGATCAATAACCAGTTCGGCTATATCGACTTGTTCTGGAAGGGGCGGCTGCTGGTCGAGCACAAGAGCCATGGCAAGAGCTTGGACCGGGCCGAGTCGCAGGCGTTCGAGTATCTGCAGTCCCTCGCGCGCGAGGGCCGCCACGACGAGATCCCGCGCTATGTGATCGTCACGGACTTCGACCGCCTCGCGCTCTACGACCTGGAGCCCGAGGACGTGCGCGACCTGCCGCTCTTCTGCGGGCTGCACGTCCAGCGCGTCGAGATCCGTGTCAAAGACCTGCACCGCCATACCCGGCTGTTCGGCTTCATTCCCGGCTACAAGGTCCGCACGTTCGACCAGGAAGACCCGATCAACATCAAGGCGGCCGAGGTCATGGGGCGGCTTCACGACGCCATGGCGGCGGGCGGCTACGCCAGCCACGCGCTGGAACGCTTCCTTGTGCGCGTGCTCTTCTGCCTGTTCTCCGAGGACACCGGCATCTTTGACCCGAACGCCTTCACCGAATACATCGAGAACCAGACGCGTCCGGACGGCTCCGACCTCGGCCTGCATTTGGCGCGGCTCTTCCAGGTGCTCGACACGCCGCGCGAAAACCGCCAGAAGAACCTCGACGAGCGCCTGCTGGGCATGCCTTACGTCAACGGCGGCCTGTTCGCCGAGACGCTGCCGCTGGCCGACATGAACGCGGTGATGCGCGACGCGCTCGTCCGCTGCACCGGGTTCGACTGGAGCCGGATATCGCCCGCCGTGTTCGGCTCGCTCTTCCAGTCGATCATGCAGCCCGGGGAGCGCCGCCAGATCGGGGCGCACTACACCTCGGAGCGCGACATCCTCAAGCTGGTTCACGCGCTCTTTCTGGATGACCTGCGCGCGGAGTTCGAGACCGTCAGGCATGACAAGCGCAAGCTGCCGGCGTTCCACCAGAAGCTGGGCACGCTCAAATTCTTCGACCCCGCCTGCGGCTGCGGCAACTTCCTGGTCATCACCTACCGCGAGTTGCGCCTGCTCGAACTGGAGGTCCTCGACGCGTTAGGCTACGGCGGACAGGCCGTGACCGACATCTCGCTGCTCTCCCGCGTGGACGTCGACCAGGCGTTCGGCATCGAGATCGAAGAGTGGCCAGCCCGCATCGCCGAGACGGCGCTGTGGCTGATGGACCACCAGATGAACCTGCTGCTCGCCGAGAAGTTCGGGCAGTATTTTGTGCGCCTGCCGCTCAAGAAATCCGCCCGCATCGTCAACGACAACGCCCTGCGGCTGAACTGGCGCTATGTTCTCAATCCCGCCGAGTGCTCCTATATCCTCGGCAATCCGCCGTTCGTGGGAAAGCAGTCCCAGAACGCTCAGCAAAAAGAGGACATGGCGACCCTATGGGCGGGCACAAAAAGCTTCGGCGTTCTCGACTATGTGACCTGTTGGTATAAGAAAGCCGCCGAATTCATTCAGGATACGCCCATCCGCGTCGGCTTTGTCTCCACCAACTCCATCACGCAAGGCGAGCAGGTCGGCGTGCTGTGGAACGCGCTATTCGCCCAGGGGATGAAGATCATTTTCGGGCACCGCACATTCGCGTGGCAGAGTGAGGCGCGGGGCAAAGCCCACGTGCATGTGGTCATCATCGGTTTCGCGCAGACGTTCAGTGGGCCGAAGCGCCTTTACGAAGAGGCCGACGGCGTCACGACCGTGACCGAGGCCCGGAACATCAGCCCGTATCTGATCGAAGGTTCGGACACCGTCATACTCAACCGTTCGGTGCCGCTGTGTGGCGTCCCCGAGATCGGCATCGGCAACAAGCCCATCGACGGCGGCAACTACCTCTTCACTCCGGCAGAGAAAGCCGCCTTCCTTGCGGCCGAGCCCGCGGCCGCGCCGTTCTTCAGGCGCTGGCTGGGTTCCGAGGAATTCATCAACGGCATCGAGCGCTGGTGCCTGCTGCTCAAGGACTGCCCGCCCGACCAGTTGCGCCGGATGCCCGAGGCGGTCAAGCGCGTCGAAGCCGTTCGCAAGGTGAGGGTGGAAAGCAAAAGCCTGCCCACCCAGAAGCTGGCCGCCACGCCGACGCGCTTTCACGTAGAGAATTTTCCTTCCGGCAATTATCTGGTCGTTCCCGGCGTGTCTTCCGAACGCCGCCCCTACATACCGATCGGCTATCTGACGCCGGACAACATCGCCAGCAACCTAGTGAACGTCATCTCAGACGCCACGCGCTATCATTTCGGCGTGCTGACCTCGGCGATGCATATGGCGTGGGTGCGCCAGGTCTGCGGCAGACTTAAATCCGATTACCGTTACTCAAACAAACTGGTCTACAATAACTTCCCGTGGCCGCAAATCGATGCGACAGGGAGTATGCCTGCTGCAGTGGAGGACTTCGTGAAAGAGGCTGCGTCACGGCTCTACTGGACCTCCTACCACGAGGATAACACAGAGCCGGTGTGCAGGCCGGCTCGACTCGCCGGCGACGCGAAAAAGGTCGCGGCGGTTGAGGCTGCCGCGCAGGCGGTGCTGGACGTGCGGGCGAAATACACGACCTCGACGTTGGCAGATCTCTACGATCCGGTGTCCATGCCCGCCGATCTGGTGAATGCGCATGCCGACCTCGACCGCGCGGTCGACCGCTGCTACCGCACCGCGCCCTTCACGGCCGACCGCCAGCGCGTGGAGTTCCTCTTCGCGCTCTACGAGCGCTATACCGCGCCGCTGTTGCCGGCGGAGAAGAAGGGGCGAAGGAAATGATGCCGTGGATTCTCAGCGGTTCAGTTGTTGCGCTCGCATTCGCCTCCCGCTCGCGCCTTTGGCGGGTTGGGGACAGGACATCCGCGTTGTCTTCGGGTGGCGGGCAGAGCACGGCCGGTTCCGGCAGTTCCCGGAAGAGCATGGCTATGACGTCGGGGCGGCTGCTGGAACCTGTTCCGGTTGGGGCGGGAGGTTGAGGGCTCCTAGCGCTTGGCTTTCCTTGGCGTCAGGTACTGCTTGTACTCCGGGCGTCGCTTGAGGGAGTCGAGGTGGGGCGCGTAGCGCGGATCCTCGTTCCAGCCGCGCGGGAGGGGGTGGTCGGCGCGGACGCACCGCTCCGGATAGTCCTTGCCCTCCGCGCTGGCCGTGGCCGAGGCGTGCCAGGCGAGGAAGTCGCGCTTCATTTGCGAGAACCGCTCGGGCTGCGCGGCGGCGAGGTCCTTGGACTCGGACGGGTCGGCGGCGAGGTCGTAAAGCTCGAACGCACCCTTGTCGACATCGGTGGTGACGAGCTTTTGCGTGTTGTCAAGCCACGCGCACTTGCCCATGTGGCGGAAGGGGATCGGCTTGTCGCGCGCGGCAAGATCGGCGGTCAAGAGCGGCTTGAGGCTCGCGCCGTCCACGGGCTTGAGCAGCGCGGTTTCCGGCAGGCCGAGCAGGTCGGCGAGCGTCGGAAAGATGTCCATGGTCGACGCGGGGTAGAGCGTTGCGCGCGGGCGGATCACGGCCGGCCACTCGATGACGCCCGGCACGCGCAGGCCGCCCTCGTAAACCGAGCCTTTGAAGCCGCGCAGCCCGCCTGTGGTGGCGGGCTCGATGGTCGGCAGGCCGCCGTTGTCGCTGCAGTACCAGACGAGGGTGTTGTCCGCGACCCCGAGGTCGCGCAGCCCTTTGCGCAGGGCGCCGACGCTGCGGTCGAAGGCGGCCAGTTCGCCGTAGTGATTCTGATCCGGCTCTTTCAGCTTGCCGAACGGCTTGCGGTCTTCCTCGCTGGCGTCCCACGGGCCGTGGGGCGAGCCGGTCCAGAGCACGGCGAAGAAGGGCTTCCGGGCGGCGGACTGGTTCTTGATAAAAGCGAGCGCCTCGCCGACGATGATCTCGGAGGGGTCGCCTTTAAATTCCACGAAGAGGCCTTTGCGGCTCATGACCGGGTCGCGGTCGAAGTAGTTGGTCATCGAGAGCCACTCGTCGAAGCCGAACGCGCCGGGGTTGTGCGCGTCGTCTCCGAGGATGGGCGCGCCGGGGCCTTTGAGGCCGTTGAGGTGCCACTTGCCGAAGTGGCCGGTGGCGTAGCCGGCGGCTTGTAGCGCGGACGGCAGGGCGCGCTCCTGGAGGCGCAGGGCGAAGCCGTGGCTGCGCACGCCGCAGCGGTCGGGCGAGCGCCCGGTGAGCACGCTGGCGCGCGTGGGCGAGCAGACCGGCGCGGCGGCGTAGAAGCGGTCGAGGCGCAGGCCGCTCGCGGCCATGGCGTCGAGGTTGGGGGTCTTCAGGAGCGGGTGGCCGTTGTATCCGGTCTCGCCCCAGCCCTGGTCGTCGGTCATGACGAGCACGATGTTCGGGCGCTGCGGGAGCGCGGTCGCCGCGCCCTCCGGCGCGCCGCGCGCTGCGCGCGGCAGAAGCGTGGCGCAGGCGGCAATGCCCGCAGCCTTCATAAAGTCTCTTCGCGAAGTCTGAGTCATGGCAAGTCTCCTGATCGAGTTCATTCAAGGCGTATGGTAGCGGATTATCCATCCCCGTCGCAAATAGAAATCCGTTCACCGTGGGTCCGTGGGGTACATGGTCGTTCCGAGTGTCGCCGAGTGTCGATAAACGATAAAAACGAATTGCGCTCAAAATGTGAGAAAAGGTATACTGACTCACTTTTGAAATTTTCCTTGGAGTTCCCGGACATGCCTGCAAAGACACTGCCATTTACGCTTGCGCAACTCGAACAGATTGAGAAGACCCATCCGACCCCGTTTCACCTGTACGACGAGTGCGGCATCCGCGCCAATGCTCGCCGCCTCAACGCCGCCTTCGCCTGGAACCCAGGGTTCAAAGAATACTTCGCGGTGAAGGCCTGCCCCAACCCCTTTCTCATGAAAATCCTCAAGCAGGAAGGCTTCGGCATGGACTGCAGTTCGCTGCCCGAGCTGATGCTTTCGGAGCAGATCGGCGTGGCAGGCGAGGACATCATGTTCACGTCGAACGACACGCCGGCCGACGAGTTCGCCCGTGCCAAAGCTCTCGGCGCGATCATCAATCTCGACGACCTCTCGCACATCCCGTTTCTCGAGGCGTGTGCGGGCCTTCCCGAACTCATCAGCTTCCGTTACAACCCAGGTCCGCTGAAAGGCGGCAACGCGATTATCGGCAACCCCGAGCAGGCCAAGTACGGCTTTACGCGCGAGCAGCTTTTCGAGGGCTACCGTCTGCTGAAAAGGAAGGGCGTCAAACGTTTCGGCCTGCATACGATGGTGGCCTCAAACGAATTGAATCCGCAGTACTTCATCGACACGGCGGAAATTCTCTTTGATCTCGTGGCCGAGCTGTCGCGGGAAGTTGGCATCACCTTTGAATTCGTCAACATCGGCGGCGGCATCGGCATCCCTTACCGCCCCGATCAGGCGGCGGTCGATCTGGAGCGGGTGGGCGAGGGCGTGCGGCAGGCTTATGAAACGCGCTTGCTGGCCAAGGGGCATCCCGCGCTCAAGCTTTACATGGAATGCGGACGCATGGTCACGGGTCCGTTCGGCTATCTGGTGTCACGTGTGCGCCACATCAAAAAGACGTACAAAACCTATGCGGGCCTCGACGCCTGCATGGCGAACCTCATGCGGCCGGCGCTCTACGGCGCTTACCACCATATCTCGGTTCCGGCCAAAGCCGACAAGCCCTGCTGCTCTGTGTACGACGTGACGGGTTCGCTGTGCGAGAACAACGACAAGTTCGCGATCGACCGGACGCTGCCGGAACTCGCGTCCGGCGACCTCGTGGTGATTCATGACGCAGGGGCGCACGGTCACGCCATGGGCTTTCAATACAATGGCAAGTTGCGTTCTGCCGAGCTGCTGGCGCGGGAGGACGGCAGCGTGGTGCAGATCCGCCGCGCGGAGACTCCCTCCGACTACTTCGCCACGCTGGATTTCGGCGCGCTGGCGTCGTTCCGCGTTTCATGATAACCGTTCTCCATCGGGATGATGAGTGTGTCGTGGCGCTCAAGCCCGCTGGTGTGGCCGCGGTGCCTGAGCGGGCCGGTGACGAGGCGTGCCTGAGCGCGCTGCTTGAGCGGCAGTTGGGCAGGCGCATGTTCCCGGTACACCGCCTAGACAAAGAGGTGAGCGGGGTGATCCTCTACGCGCTCACTGCGGCGGCGCACCGGTTCCTCAACACCGCGTTCGAGCGCCGCGAGGTTCACAAGACGTATCTGGCCGTGGTACATGGGGCACTGGCGCAAGCGAGCGGTCTCATCAGCCGCCCGCTGCGCGAATTCGGCTCCGGGCGCATGGGGGTGGACGACGCCCGCGGCAAGCCCTCCGAGACGCGTTTTGAGGTGTTGCAGAGCTGCGGCGCCTATTCGCTGGTGCGGCTCCATCCGCTTACCGGCCGCCGCCACCAGCTCCGCGTGCATCTCTACAGCCTTGGCCATCCCATCGCCGGAGACACGCGCTATGGCGCAGCCGAACTCCGCAAAGGCCATCCGCGGCTGATGCTGACCGCCACCGGCCTCTCGCTGCGTCTGCCGTCAGGCGGACAGCTCGACCTGTCGGACATTATACCGCCGGATTTCAGCGCAGCCGCCCGCGACGTTTATGCGTTGGATGGGTGACGGAATGAAGACGGATAAGAGGCTGTAACGGGCGCTCGCCAGCGTCTGAAGGCCCGCCCGGCGGTCGGGCTCTACCGCGAGAGGAAGCCGTAACGAATACCGGTACAACGGCGGGAGTGGGTATACGCAGAAAGGTGATACGAGTGTCGCAACAGCGAAGGTTGGCGCTTATCAGCCGAACGCATGGGGCCTGTATGACATGCACGGTAACGTGTGGGAGTGGTGTTTGGACTGGTACGGGACGTATCCTGGTGCCGTGAGTGATCCGGTAGGTGCGGCGTCGGGGTCGTTCCGTGTGCTTAGGGGCGGGTGTTGGGGCGACTACGCGGACGAGTGCGGTTCCGCGTTTCGCTACAACTACTGGCCTGACGACCGGAGCGACTGCTGTCTCGGCTTCCGCGCCGCCAGGACCCTGCCATAGCTGGGTACGGCTACCCTCACCGCAACCCTCTCCCAGCGGGAGAGGGAGAAGGGCGAGGCGGCACGCGCGGTAGCGCAGGTGACGACTCGCAGCGGGGGTGCGGGGGGCGGCGCGGGCGGTTTGGAGAATGAGTCGAATGAATCGAGTGAATCGAGATAATCGACGGAATCGATTCGGTCGAATCTTCCGATTCCATCGATTCTATCGAGATCCGGCATCATCATCACCGCCGCGCTTCTGGCAGCCATCTCGGCGAACGCCGTCTCCGGTACGGCGCAGTCGTCGGCATTCCGCGTGGACACGCGGGCTGCAGCCGTGGTGAAGGTCACGGGTGTGATGAGCCGGTACTGCGACGGCGCGTACGGCGGGGCCGGGCGGCATGTGTTTTTCCTCGGCGGCGTGGCGCTGCCGGTCGCGTTTACGGCGCAGGTGGAGTGGGGCGGCAAGACGGGAAGCCGGCTGGAGTTCAACGGTGCGAGCCACAATTGGCCGGAGGCGGGCAAGACGCTGGATGTGGGCAATCTGGGGCCGGCTGGCGGAGAACCGCACCGAACTGGTGGACGTACACAACGCGGGCGCGGGCTGGTCCGTCGCCGCGCCGGTGTGGGATGACGGCTCCCCTGTTCCTTGGGTTAGACGAGATAGCCGATCAGGAACAACGGAACGTTACCGGCGGTGGGGATGTGGGTGTGGGCGAAGACCAGTTTGCGGTCGATTTCAATGCCTTTGAATTGCTGGCGTCCCTTGCCCGGACCGCCGATTTCGACCACCAGTTTGTCGGGGGCACCGGCAACCAGATAGTCCGGCGTCTTCTCCCCCCGCGTGCTCTTGAGGTAGTTGAGTTCGATGCCCGCTTGCCGCAGCATATCGACGAAAAAGTCTTCCCGCAGACCTCCGATGGCATCCTCCGGGTCTCTATAGAGAAGGCGGCACGGTGGCGTCATCAGTATCTTCGGTTCGCGCAACACGTTGGTGCCCTCCGGATAAACCCTGTGCAGAATAAACGCCTTTTCAAGGCCATCAACGTATTGCTCGGCCTTGTATTTGGTGATGCCCAGATTGCGCGACAGGCAGGAGTAGTTGATGCCATCGACTGCGGAGCGGCCGATAAACCGGAGAAGTTTGCGAATCTTATCCAGCTCGTCGATCGTCAGGCGCACGACCCGCGGAATATCGCTGGCAATGACTTTCTCCACTACGTTGGCAAGGAACGGCAAGGGTTCCGGTTCATCCAGAGCAAACGGGAGCAACCCAGCCCGGATTAGGTATTCCTCGAAAAGCCTGCCGACACGAAGATGGTCGGGTGTCCACTCACGTTTGACCAGTTGCTCCAGACTGCAAAGGGGTAGAGTCTGCCCCAGTTTGAATGCGGCATACTCGCGGAACGAGAAATTATGCAGTTCCAGCAACCGCACACGGCGCGACAGGTCTTGCGCTGAAGCTCTCATGGCGAGGGCGACTGAACTTGAAAATATGACTTGGACATCGCGGAAGTCGTACAGGCGCTTCAGAAGTCCGGAGGCATCCTCAAGGAAGTGGATTTCATCGACGAGAAACGTGCGGAATCCATAATGCTCGGTGAGTTTACCGATGAGGTCCCAAAGATCGTCATCAGGCTCAAGTGTATCGGCAGAGAGGTAGCAGGCGTCCTGATGCGAAAGGGCGTACTGCCTGAGCAATACCGTCTTCCCTGTGCCTCGTGGACCGACTAGGCCGGTGAAATGCCTGCCTTCGTTACGTTCCAGTTTCTCGTAGATGAACCGCTTGCGAGGGTAGCCCTTACACTGTTTCTTGGCCAGTTCATGCAGTTCCAGTACTCGCGTGATACTCATCTGAACACCCTCCTTGGAGAATACTTTATCACAATGTATGACATCTTGTCAAACCGTTTATCAAAAAAGTGGATAAGTGGATAACAGCGGGACAGGTCTGGATGGCGCTAACACCTAAATCGGGTGCGGATTCAACTCAGTTGAATCGCACCCTCGGACGGTCTTCCGGCTTGCTTTCTGCCCCATCCAAACTATACTTATCGCGGTGAGTTCAGATTTGTGAGCGTGCGTGGCGTCATGGCATTCGGATATTGTCCCGCGTACGTTCTGATCGGAAGGGCGTGATGCTCGCTTTGTTCCAACGTGGCCTGTGTTTGACGTGCGTTGCTGGGGTTACTCTGTTGGCCGCTGCGGCGAGTGGCACCGTGTACATTTCTGAGTTCGTGGCCGACAACGAAAACGGCATCGCGGACGAGGAGGGTAACCGTCAGGACTGGATCGAGCTGTACAACTCCGGTGACGCGGCCGTGAGTCTCGACGGGTGGTGGCTCACGGACAAGACGAATAACGTGGCCCAATGGCGTATCCCCAATGTGGCGATCGCGGCAAAAGGAACGCTGCTCGTCTGGGCTTCGGGGAAGAACCGCTCGAATCCAGCCGCACCTCTGCACACCAGTTTCAGCCTGTCCAAGGACGGCGAGTACCTGGGCCTCTACAGGCCCGACCCCACGAACGGCTTTCCGGTGCTGGCCGACGACTACGCGCCGAAATACCCGGCCCTGCCATCCGACGTTTCCTACGGGCGGATGTTCGCGCAGACCTCGACAACCTTCGTGGCCTCCGGCGAGGCCGGAAAGTGGCGGGTGTTGACGGCATCTGAGGGCCAGAATTTCTACACCAACTCGAACTACGCGGCAGGTCATCTGGGGCACGGACTGACCAACGGCTGGAATGTGAGCCCGTCTTTCAATGATTCGGCGTGGACGAATGGCGCGACGGGGATCGGCTATGCCACATCCGGATGGCTGAATCCCTGGATCGGGATGACGCCCTCTGGCAACTGTCAGGCCAAGTTCCTGAGCATCAACACCTCGCTCTGCTTCCGGCGGAACTTCTATGTGCCGAGCCCGTCCAACTCGGTGTCGATGAAACTGCGCATGAAGTACGAGGACGGCTTCGTCGCCTACATTAACGGCACCGAAGTGGGACGTGCGAACTGCACGAATGCGATGGCCTACAACACGGCCGCCAATGCGGCACTAAGCGAAACGGTCGTGAACAGTTGGACGGAGTTTGTTTTCACCAACCGGCTGTTGGTGACGGGCACCAACCTGTTGGCCATTCAGGGACTGAATGTGACCACCTACAGCTCGGACTTTCTGCTGCTGCCGGAGGTGGTCGGTTTAGCTCCCGCAGTGTCCAGCACGCCGGTCTACTTCAGCGTGCCCACGCCCGGCGCGCAGAACGGCTCCGGCTCGTCCGGGCCGCTGCTGACCGACGCCACGCCCGACGACCCCGACGTGCCGCGTCCGCTCGGCAACGCCTCCAGCCCGCCGCTTATGGTCAGCGTGAGGGCGATCAAAACGAAATTCAACATTTCGTCGGTACGCGTGTACGGCCGCGCGATGTACAACGCGGAGGCTGCTGCAGTCACCATGCTGGACAACGGCGTGTGGCCGGACGCGGTGACCAACGACGGGATCTACTCCGCGAGCCTGCAGACCACGAACGTGTTGGCCGGGCAGATGTTCCGCTGGCGCTTCGAGGCGCAGGACGTCTCGAATACGGTCACCCGACTGCCGGCCTATGCCGATCCGCTCGACTCCTCCCAGTATTTCGGCACGGTGGCTGCCGACGCGACGACCGCAGCAAGCCAGCTTCCGGTGCTGGAGTGGTTCGTGCAGGGGTCTCCCGCCAACGGTCCGATTGCGGCTGTGTTTCGCGGCTCCTGCTATTACCTCTCGAATTTCTACGACAATGTCGGGCATGAGATCCACGGGCAGTCCACGGCGGGCTTCGGCAAGAAGAGTTACGACTTCGATTTCACGGGTGAAGACCGGTTCTTGTGGAAGGCGGACGAGCGGCGGGTGAAAGATATCAACCTGCTCTCGAACTACGCGGACAAGACCAAGACGCGAAACACGTTCTCGCACTGGGTGGGAATGTTGGCCGACACGCCATACCACTACGCGTATCCCGTGCGCGTCCACTTGAACGGCGTGTTCCACGGGCTGCTCGACCTGTTGGAGAACGGCGGCGACCGCCTGCTCGAGCGTAACGGGCTTGATCCCGACGGGGCATTCTACAAGATTTACGATCCCAATATCGTGCTCAATGCCGAGAAGAAAACGCGGAAGTACGAGGGCGTCGACGACCTCCGCGAGCTGACGAACGGTCTGGCCACGGGGAAGGCGCTTGCAGTCAAGCAGACGTACGCGTACGACAACGTCGACGTCGCCGCGTGCGTCAACTACATGGTCGTCAGGGCACTCAACAGCGACAACGACCATGGTCACAAGAACTACTTCCTGTATCGCGACAGCAACGTGACCCGCGAGTGGAGGATGATCGTCTGGGACGTGGATCTCTCGCAGGGGCACGTCTGGAACAGCGTTGAGAATTATTTCGACGACGACCTGATCACGAACGTCCTCTTTTCTGCGGGGGTTGGCAGCGCGGTGTACAGCATCGTGTGGAATGCTCCCGAGATGAAGCAGATGTTCGCGCGCCGCATGCGCACGCTGATGGACACGCTGCTGCAGCCGCCTGGCACCACGAACGGGCTCTTCGAGGCAAAGATGCGGGAGATCGCGGCTGCGGTTGACCCAGACCCCGCAAGCCCTTCGCCGTGGACCGACGGTGACCTCGATGCGGCCAGGTGGGGTATTGACGCGCGCTTTTGTCAGAACCGGCCGCGCGAGGAGGTCGAGCGCGTGATCACCGACTATTTCGAACCGCGCCGCGCGTTCCTGTTCAACAAAGGAAGTGGACGCCCCTCATTCAACGGCGTGAACCTGCCCGATGCGCCCCAGACCAATCAGCCGGGCATGGTGACGATCGACGCCCTCGACTTCCTGCCGGCGGGCGGCACGCAGTCGAACGAGTACGTGATCCTGCGCAATACGACCGGACTGGCGGTGGACCTTTCAGGGTGGCGGGTGAAGGGCGAGATCGAGTATACCTTTAAGGGGGGCACGGTCATTCCAGCGGGCGCGGGCACGGCTGCCGCCAATTACATCGGTCTGCTCCATGTGGTCAAAGACGCCCGGTCGTTCCGCGCCCGGAACGTCGGGCCGACCGGCGGTCAGCGGCGCTTCGTGCAGGGCAACTACAAGGGTCAGCTCTCGGCGCGGGGCGGCACGGTGAGCCTGTATGATGCGGCGGACCTGCTGATCGCGACCACCAACTACGCGGGAGCGCCGCTGCCCACGCAGCGCTGCCTGCGCATCACCGAGATCCAGTACCACCCGGCCGATCCTTCGCCTGCCGAAGCGGCCGCGCTGGTCGGCGTGACGGGTGACGGCTTCGAGTATCTGGAGCTGATGAACGTCGGAACCGAGGCGCTGACGCTCACGGGCGCCCGTTTCTCACAGGGCCTCGACTACACCTTTCCGACCTCCAGCCTGGCGGGCGGCAGCCGTCTGATCCTCGCCAAGAGTCCGGCCGCATTTGCGCTACGGTATCCCGCCTCGGGTGCGCCGTTTTACGGCCCTTATGAGGGCGCGCTGGACAACAGCGGGGAGCGGCTGGAGCTGACAGACCCGTGCGGCGAGAACATCCTGGACTTCGAGTACAAAGACGGGTGGTATCCGGCGTCTGACGGCAGCGGGCGCTCGCTGGTGCTGCGAGACAACGGCGCAGGCACCGGCGACTTTGGAAATGCGGTCACGTGGGGTCTCAGCCACGCGGCGCAGGGCAGTCCGGGCGGTTCTGATTTGGTTTTTTCGCAAGCATACCACGGGTGGGACAACTTCCACTTCACAGAGAGCGAGCGAGGAGTAGCCGGCGTTGGCGATCCCCATGCCGACCCGGACAATGACGGTCGGGTGAATTGGGTCGAGTACGCTCTGGGCAGTGATCCGTGGCTGGATGATGCTGCTTCGCTCGGGATTACGCTATCCACGGCGGGAGGTGGACGGTACGCTGCGCTCAGCTTCCGCCGGCCGGCGCGCGCCTTGGATGTCACCTATGAGCTTCTGGCGACGAGCGATCTCATCCGCGACGCCTGGGGTGTCATCACCGCGACGCTTGAAGAGGTTTCGCCCTTGAGCGGCGAGCGTGAAGCCGTCTCGCTGCGCGAGGCGAGTGTGATAACGGGCCCCGCCCGGTTCTATCGGCTAAGACTGACGTTTAACGAGGAGGAATAATAGGTATGCATGTCCCGACTACACGCCGCCAGTTTGTACACGCCGCCGCCATCGCCGGCACCCTGAATGCTTTTCCGTCGATCTTGCGAGGCGCTGAGCCCGACCGCAAAATCAAGCTCGGCCTGATCGGCTGCGGCTGGTACGGGCTCGTGGATGTCGAGGCCGCCTTCAAGGTCGGCGGGGTGGAGGTCGTCGCACTCTGCGACGTGGACAGCGAGCACCTCCGGACCGCAGCCGATAAAGTCGAGAAGCTGCAAGGGAGCCGGCCGCAGGCGTTCAAGAACTACGAGGAGCTGTTGAAGGTGAAGGGTCTTGAGGCGGTGATCATCGCGACGCCTCCGCACTGGCATGCGTTGCAGCTCATTGCTGCGGTGGGCCAGAAGCTCGACGTCTACTGCGAGAAGCCGTTGGCATACGATATTCGCGAGTGCCGCGCGATGGCGGACGCGGTGACGGCGAGCGGACGCATCGTGCAGGTCGGCTTCCAGCGCCGGCAGAGCCCGGCCTTTCAGGCGGTCCGCGCCTATCTGCAGGAGGGCAAGGCCGGGCGGGTCGTCTGCGCCGAGGCGGTCATCAACTTTACCGCAGGCGTTAAGGATGCGAAGCCGCAGCCTCCGCCCGCGTCGCTGGACTGGGATCTCTGGTGCGGGCCCGCGCCTCTGATCCCGTACAGCGAACAGGTCGGCCACAAGAATTGGCGGCTTGAGCAGACCACGGGACACGGGCACCTCGTGGACTGGGGTATTCATCTGATCGATGCCGCGCGCGTTATTTTGGGCGAGGCCGCTCCTCAGAACGTTTCTGCAAGTGGCGGGATCTACGGGCTCAAGGGGAAGATCACCACGCCAGACGTGCTGACCGCGCATTTCGATTTCGCGTCCTGCCCGCTGACCTGGAGGCACCGCCTTTGGGGTGCAGAGGAGTATACGCCCGAGGTCTCCAACGGGCTCTTTTTCTTCGGCGAGAAAGAAACCGTGTTCGTAACGGATGACCGCTGGGTCGTGATCCCCAAAGGCAAGAACGCTGAGCGTCTGGTGAACAAGGTCAGCGCCGATTCGGGCAGGCTGCACATGGCCGAGTTTCTCAACGCGGTGAGGACACGCCAGCAGCCGGGTTGTACGATCGAAGAGGGCTTGCGGTCGACGGAAACGGTTAAACTGGCGATGATCGCCTATGAGACGGGCGGCAAGGTCATATGGGACTCCGCGTCAGGGGCCATCGTGGGGAACGCTGCGGCGAGTGCCTTGCTCAAGCGCGCATACCGGTCGCCGTGGACGCACCCGTCTCGTGTGTGAGGAGGGAATCATGGCAAGCCAGCAGCAACAGGCGACAGGACATGCGGGGCGGACGTTGACGATTAACCAGCAGGTCTTTGCTGCGTTGTTTTTCGTTAACTTCATGGCGGTTGTCCTTTTCACTGCGGCGGGCTATTTCAGCAGAAGGAAGGCGCTGATCGCCGAGATCGACGACCGGCTCTTTTCCGTCGCGACGATGGCACGCGCGACCCTTCCTGCCGATTATCACGACCGGATCACGGGCCCGGAGTCTGTCACGAGCGTCGAGTTCGATAAGCTGGTTGAGCACAACAACCGGCTGTGCGTGGAACTCGGGCTCGAGTACATCTGGAGTCTGATGGTTGTGGACGGGCGGATCGTGTTCACGACCTCGACCTCTCCTGACAAAGTCGCGGACAACCGCAAGCACGCAGCATTTTTCGAGCCTCACTTGAATCCCGAACTCTACACAAATACGTTTGCGACGATGCAAACGACTTACACCTGTAACCGCGACAAGTGGGGGTATATCCGCGCGGTCCTGGTTCCCGCCGTTGATCGCCAGGGGCGCGCCTATCTGTTTGGCGCGAGCGTGCGCATGGCCGAGGTCGATCGGAAACTCATGACGATCTTTTGGCGTGGGCTGGCGCTCGGCACGGTGCTTTTCGCGCTCAGCGTGTGTGTGGGTTTCTGGGTATCGCGCGTGGTGACCAACCCGCTGCGCCGTTTGGCCGAGATCGTCGAGCTGATTGCAGGCGGCAAGACGCATCTGGTCGTTGAGGAGCGGGGAACCGTCGAGTACACGACGTTGGCGCGGCATCTCAATGCGATGAACCGGGCCTTGCGCGGGAAGATTGTCGAGGTGGAGACCGAGCGCAGGCGGCTGATCGTCCAGCACGACGACGCGATCAAACAGGCCGAGGATAAGCGGCTGATGAGCGAGCAGCGCTATCGCGGGCTGTTGAATTTCGCGGTCGACGGGATTCTGATCGGTTCTCCCGAGGGGGTGATCTCCGAGGCGAATGTGTGCATGTGTGGTTTCTTTGGATTGTCGCGAGCCGAAATCATCGGAAAACAAATCGGCGACATGCCATTCACAGCCGAAAGCGTGCGAAAGAAACCTTTCCAGTTTAGTTTGTTGCAGAAAGGCGAGACGGTGGTGAGCGAGCGGGTCATTCGGCGCAGGGATGGCTCGGAAGTTGTGGTGGAGATGCACACCAAGATGATGCCGGACGGCACCTATCAGTCTATCTACCATGATATCACCGAGCGTAAGCTGGCAGAGGCTGAAATCAAACGTGGGCAGGAGCAGTTGGCCCGCCAGTACGAAATGCTGGATGCGCTGATGCAGAATCTGACGGTCGGCGTCTTCATGGTGGAGGCCCCTTCCGGAAAACCCCTTGTGGCGAATCAGGCGGCGCGCGAATTGCTTGGCCGTGGCGTCCTCCCCAATGCCGACGCAGGCACACTCGGTGAGGTCTATGAGGCGTACCGCCTGTCGGATCGGTCGACACGCTATCCCGTCAGCGCGATGCCGATCACGCTCGGCATGCAGGGCATCAGCGCGCACGTGGACGATCTGGTGGTGGTGCGCCCTGATGGCACGGAGCGTACGCTGGAAATTTTCGGCTCTCCAGTGAAAGACGCGCACGGACATGTGTGGGCCAGCCTGGTGAGTTTTTCCGACATCACAGAGCGCAAATTGATTGAGCTGGCGCTGAGGGACAGCGAAGACCGCTATCGGCAACTGTTCGAGATGGAGTCGGACGCGATCCTCTTGATTGATAATGAAACCGGGCGGATCTTGGATGCGAATGTGGCGGCGCAGTCGATGTATGGATATACGCGCGAAGAATTGCTCTCCATGAAGAATGTTGACATTTCAGCCGAGCCTGATCAGACAAAACGGGTAACGAAGAGCGGGGTGGGAGAAGTTGAAAGCCTCGTGAAAGTGCCGCTGCGAAAGCACCGAAGCAAAGAGGGAACGGCGTTCCCTGTGGAAATCACGGGGCGTTTCTTCATCATGAACGGACGGGATGTTCATATCGCGGCCATCCGTGACATCACGGAGCGTAGGAAGGCGCAGGAGTTGCTAGAGTCTTGGAACGCTTCGTTGGAACGGCGCGTGGCTGAGCGAACCGCCGAGGCGGAAAAGTACGCGCGACAGTTGCAAGCGCTAACCGGACGGCTGGTGCTCGTCGAAGAGGAGGAGCGCCAGCGCATTACCGATGTGCTGCACGAGGACGTGCAGCAGACTCTGGTGGCCGCGCGTATGATGCTGGGCGCGGCGCTGGGGTCTGTCAGGGGTGCCGCCGCACAGGGCGCGCTCAACTCAGTCGATTCAATGTTGACGCGGTCTATCCAGTTGACGCGGTCGCTGGTTCAGGAGATCGCGGTGCCGTCGGTTCGCGAAGGCGAGGTGCCGGCAGCCATCCGGTGGCTGGCGCAGCAAGTGCAGGAAAAGTTCGGCATGAAGGTGAAGGTGACGGCGGATGAGGACGTGTCTGCCGTTAGCATAAATATGTACCTGTGCCTGTACCGAGCGGTACAGGAACTCCTCTTCAACGTCGCCAAGCACGCGGGGGTACGCGAGGCCGAGGTTTCCATCTGTCAGGACATTGAAGGCAGGCTTCAGGTCGCGGTCAGCGATCACGGCTGCGGGTTTTCCCATGACGTGCGGCTCGAGTCCGAAAGCGGAAACGACGGCTTCGGGCTGTTCAGCATTCGCGAGCGCATCGAGGGACTGGGCGGCCGCATGGAAGTGATCAGCGCGGTGGGAAGGGGAACGACGATTATCCTGACGGTATCCTCATAAACGTAGCCCGGTTAACAGGCCTTGCTCATCGACCCTCAACACTTTTTATGTGGCTAAAGCGCTTGCCGGTAGGGATACGGGACGCACGGTGGTGTAATATACTTGTTGGATTAGTGTTGCCATTTCTTGAAAGTCGGTGGGCTTGAAAAGAAGACCTTTGATGCCGATGGATTTCGTGATCTCGGGCGTGACAGATTCACTGTAGCCTGTGCAGAGAATAATCGGGAAGTTAGGATCCTCGATCAGGATTCGTTGCGCCAGCTCGAGGCCGGTGATCGAAGGCATGATCTGATCGGTTACCAGCACGTCGAAATCGCTCAGGCTCTGTTCGAGAACGGCCAAGGCTTTAGTGCTGTCATTTTCTATCTCAATTTCCATTCCGTAGCGCTCCAGCGCTTTACGTGCGAGTCGGGTAATGTGGTAGTCGTCGTCGACATATAACACGCGGATGGGCGAGTCGCTTATCGGAAGCGTATCACACGGATGGGTAAGTTGCTTGTCGGAAGCGTTGCCCGTTTTCGGTGTTGCGCAGGAGGGTGTGGCGGTTTTCGGCAGATAGACGTGAATGGACGTTCCTTTGCCGACCGTGCTGTCCACAGAAAGCGTGCCGTTGTAGCGGGACACGACGCCATGGACGATCGCGAGGCCAAGTCCGGTGCCCTCGTTGGGTTTTTTTGTTGTAAAGAAGGGGTCGAAAATCTTTGGCAGGATCTCGCTTGGAATGCCCTCGCCCGTGTCGCAGACCGTTAGCCGCAGCCAGGGGCCTTGCGTGGCGGGTTGCTGCAGAGACCACCCGATCAAAGGGCCATCGTGGTCGGAGAGTGAAACGCAGAGTTGTCCGCCTTTCGCGCGCATGGCATGGTACGCATTCGTGCAGAGGTTCATGAGAACCTGATGCAGTTCTGAGGGGTTGCCATAAACCCGATCATCTGCGGCGCTCACGCGAATTCCGACTTCGATCGTTGTGGGGAGGCTGCTTCCGATGAGACGGATGACCTCTTTGATCAGCTCGTTGAGTGACACAGCGCGCCGTTCGGTCTTCTGTTCGCGGCTGAAGGACAGAATGCGTCCGACCGTATCGCTTGCCCGCATTCCGCTGGTCAGGATCTGATCGATCATGTCTGCATCAATCGTATCCCCTTTTCGCAGACTATCCCTCACGAGAGTGGCATAACCGAGAATGGGGGTTAAGATATTGTTGAGGTCACTAGCATCCCATAGGAGCTGAAAACGGGCACACTGCCCCCTTTCCCCCGTT
>CAYMLQ010000039.1:0-27986 GCA_964390795.1 uncultured Lentisphaeraceae bacterium | reverse complement strand
ACGGTCTGCAACTCGGCCTACCGCAGCAGCATGGGCATCGGCGTGCTGGAGCGCAGGGGCTTTACGAAGGTCGCCAGCATGGTCGGCGGCAGCGAGGCGTGGATCGAGCAAGGATTTCCGGTGATCCAGCCCGCAGCGCCCGGCGGGGCAACGGCGTCGCAATCCAAGCGCGTCGTCAAGCTGCCCGACCGGATCGACCCGTCCGCGCTCAAGCGGCTGCTCGTTGACCTGCCCGGCACGTACGATCTCGTAGATATTCGTCCAGCCGATCAGTTCGCCGATTATAGCCTGCCCGGCGCCCGCAACGTGGAACTGGCCGACCTGATCGCCAACCCCGCGTACCTGACGGGCGCGGGGCCGCTGGTGATCGTGGATCGCGACGGCTCGCTGGCCATGGCGGCGGGAGGCATCCTCTCTCAGAAGACCGAAAGGCCGGTCAAGGTCCTGTTCGGCGGGCTCGAAGCCTACTGGCGCGACGCGGAGATGGGCGGGCCGGTCAAAGCTGTGCCGCTCGCCCCGGCCTCATCTGGAACGCGTTCGGCCCAACCGTCCGCGCCGCCGCAGACCGCGCCGCAAGCGCCGCAGGCGCCGAAAAAGAAAAGCGCGGGGTGCTAGCCATGAACGCTAAACCGTATGCGAATCCGTATCTCGCCGGGGTCATGCTCGGTCTGACCCTGCTGGCCTCGTACCTGATCCTCGGAGCAGGGCTGGGCGCCTCCGCTGGCATCGCGCGCGTGGGGGCCTTCTGCGAACTCGCGCTCGCTCCTGCGCGGACGCTGGCGAGCCAGTATTTTGGCGGTTGGGGGGCTCAGCCGCTTCAGTACTATCTGGTCTTCATGCTCGTCGGCGTGTTCTGCGGCGGACTCGTCTCTGCCTTACTGGCCGACCGCTGCGCCGTCAGCGTGGAGCGCGGCGCACGGTGCTCCTCGCTTAAGAGGCTGCTCTTCGCGCTGGCAGGCGGCGTGATCGTTGGCTTCGCCAGCCGTCTCGCGAACGGCTGTACCTCCGGGCAGGCGCTGTCCGGCAGCGCGGTGCTGCTCACGGGCAGCCTGCTTTTCTTGGTTTGCGTTTTCGCGGGCGGCTATGCCGCCGCCTGGTTTGTCAGGAGGCAGTGGCATGATTAACACCTTCTACAGCGGCGGGGCGCTGGACACGCCGGCCGCCTTTCTTGCGAGCCTTCTGATCGGCGTTGCTTTCGGCATCGCGCTGGAACGTGCGGGTTTCGGCAGTTCGCGTCGTCTGGCTGGCATCTTCTATTTCCGCGATATGGCGGTGCTGAAGGTCATGTTCACCGCCGTGATCGTCGCCATGCTCGGCGTCTGCTATGCCAAGGCCTTCGGCTGGGTGACGCCCGCCAACGTGTATTTCCTGCACACGCTCTATGCGGCTCAGATTCTCGGCGGACTCATTTTCGGCGTGGGCTTCGCCATGGGCGGTTGGTGCCCCGGCACGGCGGCTGTGGGCGTGGCCTCAGGAAAGATCGACGCGCTGGTCTTTTTGGCCGGAGCGGTAGGGGGGAGCATCCTCTACAACGAGCTGTATCCCGCAGTCGCGCCGCTATCCGCCAACGACCGCGGGATCGTGTTCGGCTTCGAGTCTCTGGGCGTCTCCGAGGCGGGCTTCGCGTTCGTCTTCACGCTGATCGCCGTCGGCTGTTTCTGGGGAGCAGAGGCGATCGAGAAGAAGCGCAACGGAGTGGAAGGCAACTGGAATCCGCGCTTCCTAAAGGTCTTCAGCGCTGTGCTGGTCATCGGCGCCTTCGGCCTGTTCGCCGTCCAGACGAAACCAGCAGCAGCGAACGCGGCCACGCCGGAGCAGACCTTGCTGACCGGCATGCAGGAGGGCGCGGACCACATCGGCGTTCAGGATCTCGCCGACCGCCTGTTGGACGGTGACGTTTCGATCCTGCTGGTCGATATCCGCACGCCGGAAGAGTACGCGCAGTTTCATATCCGCACGGCTGTCAATGTTCAGGTTGCCGACTTGCCGTCCGAGCTCGCATCGCACAAGAATCAGGGCTTGATCGTGCTCTATTCCAATGGCATGACCCATCCCGCGCAGGCCCGCGATAGCCTTGCCCGGCTGGGTTTCAGCAACGTCTATCAGCTCACCGACGGGCTGAAAGGCTTTCTTGAAGAATGCCTCAAGCCGGTGTCGCTGCGTACGGAAACGGTGTCGCCTGTTTTTGCGGCGAAGATCCGCGCGTGGCGTGCTTTCTTTCTGAGTGCACCCGTTGCCGCATCTGTTGTGGCGGCAAAACCGGCGCGTGCATCGGAACCCCTGCCTGCGGAAGTGGAAACCGAGTGACGGGCTCAGAACCTCGGCCGGGCCGAGGTCAATCGCATCGATCTGCGGCCGCAACCGGAATACAACGGCGGGCGTCTACCATTGCGGCTTCGAGCGGGCGACAGTCTGCCGCTGGCTGGAGGAAGCCGGGTTCACGGAGACAGCCTCTCGCGAATCCCATCGCATGGTCCGTCCGGATGCCGACGGCGTACTCCGCACGTATCCGATCTTTCTTGTGACCGCCCGCGCGGGCTGATAGTGGGCTCCGCCCGCATGAGGATTGGGGGTCGGAGTAACGGGCCCCGGCGCGGGTGAGCTGATCGCCGAGGCTACGCTGGCGATTGAAATCGGGGCTGTGGCGGAGGATCTTGCGCTGACGATTCATGGCCAACCGACGCTGAGCGAGACCCTGATGGAGGCGGCGCTGGCTGCGGGCATCCTTTCAGATGTAAAGGCCTTGCCACAAGCGAGTTACGAATCTTAGTATAAGACTTTAGTCGTATGCGACCCTCGTATGTGACCCTCTTGACAGTCAAGACAATCGGGGATAAAATTACGCCTTAAACATTAAACCTGTGTTAAATTTAGACGCAGGTTTTAAAAGTGTCGGGTAAGAATCAATTCAATCCGAGAGGTGTGGTCATGAAGAGTAGAACATGGTTGGGCGTGTGTGCGGCGTGCGCGGCGTTGTCCGCGCAGGCGATCCAGACGGCGGGCGACCTGCTGGTGGACATCGACGTGGCGGATCTGAGTCTGGCCAACAACGACAAGGTGACGTCGTGGCCCAATACGGGCACGCTTGCGGGTGTCTTTACGAATGTGACCGCGGGGCAGGGTCCCGTCTTCAATACGATTATCGGCGGCTATCCCTCCGTGACTTTTGCGGGCTCGGCGAACTCGGTGATGACCAACACGGTGACGCCGCCGGCCTCGATCTGCGGTACGGACACATGGAGCTTCGAGACGTGGGTCTTCAACCCGGCGTTGGCATTGACCGAGGTGCCTTTCGCGTGGACGGGGCGCGAAGTGTGGCCGGGAGGGCTGAACACGGGCTCCTGTTTCGAGTTCCGCTTCGGTTCGGATGTGGTCAATGCGATTGAGCACTACGGAAATAATGTCGGGTGGGGCACGGTGCCGACGGCCAACGCGTGGCATTATGTGGCAGGCACGCGCGACGCTCTGGGAGTGGAGCGGCTTTTCCTGGACGGCAAACTCTGGAACGTCGTCAATCCCCCGGTCATGCGCATCCGGACGGACGGGTCGTTCACCTTGGGCGCGTGCCGTGATTTCCGTTTCACCAATAGCGCCTCGGCCTGGGTCAACACCTTCAGCGGCTCGATGGCCCGCCTGCGCATCCATGACGGGACGCTGACCTCGCCTGACGTGGTGGCCAATTACCTGGAGGAGCGGAGCGCGTTCAATGTGACGGTTGCTCCAGACAGCGTCTGGAAAGGGGCCTCTGATGCGGCATTGCCTTGGGCAGATGCGGCCAACTGGCAAGGCGGTTACGTTCCCGACAGCGCCGCGCGCGTGAACATCGATAATGGCGGCACGGCCGTCGTCAGTACGGCGGTCGGCTCCATCAGCCGCTTCTTCCCGTACCGTGGCGGGCTGATCATGAATGGCGCGGCGTCGCTGACCGTTCCTGCGGCCGCAGGCTTGAACGTCTATATGGGGAACGTCGCCAGCAACGCGTTCTCGTTCACCCTGACCGAGGGCGTCTTCGCGATGCCCGGCGCCAACAATCACAACCTCTATTTCGCCAATACCGACGCGCGCGCAACCGTGACACTCGGCGGCGGCTCGCTTCCCGCCTTGCTGGACGTCGACAAGGACATTCAGATCGGCGCAGGCGCACGCGGTGTCGCCCGCATGACGCTGGAGGTGGGGGGTTCAATGTACACGTCGAACGGCTATGTCTATGTCGGTTTGGCAGGCGCCGACGCAAAGCTGACGGTCAACGGCGGCCTGATCGACAGCCGCACTTTGGCCAAAGACCTGGTTGTGGCCAACAACGGCGCCCGCGGCGTGCTTGAGGTCAACGGCGGCAAGGTCGCCCCGAGCCAGAATCTGGTCTGGTCAATCAGCGGCAACGCGGCGACTTACGGCGCGGTCTATATCAACGGAGGCGAAGTCGAAGCCTACCGGCTCTACCCGAGTACGACCACCGGCACCAACCTGCTGTTCCTGAACGGCGGCACGATCCGCAACCGTGATTCGCGCACGGACTTCCTTCAGAGCCTGTCGGCCGCATACGTGCAGTCCGGCCACGCGGTGTTCGACATCATCGCGAATACCGCAGTGACGGCTACCCAGCCGCTGCTGGCTGACTTGGTGAGCACGGGTGGCGGGATGGTCAAGAACGGCGGCGGCTCTCTCACGCTGAGTGGGACAAATACCTTCACCGGTAACATCACTGTCAACGCGGGTGACCTTTGGTTGCGTAATGCGAACGGTCTCGTGGCGGGCTATGCGGGGACGATTCTGCTGAATAACGGCGCCTCGATCGGTTACGAGAAGGCGGGAGGTGTCGCCACACTGATGGCGCAGCTTTCGACCGCCTCGGTCGGCAGCCTCACGCTTTTCGGAGCGAATGCGTCCGAGAGTGTGGACTTCACCTCCTATCCGGGCATGGCGCTCGGCTTCCACGGCACGGTGAATTATACCGGCACCTTTACACCCTATTCGGGTCAGTACATCTTTGCGCCGATGGCAGTCGGCAACGTTTATGCGCAGACCATAAGCGGCGCGGCCAGCGTCACCCTGAACGGCGGCCCCGCTGGCACTCTTGATCTGAATGCGAACAACAGTTACACCGGTGGCACAACGATCAACGGCGGGATGCTGTCGATCACCAACCTCAATGCGCTGGGGTCGCCGTCGGCCACCCCCGACATCGGCATCTATAACGGCGGCGCGCTGAAACTGAACAATGCGGGTATTCCAGCGACTATTGTTCAGCGGATCAAGGCCGACTCGCAGGGCCACCTGATCCTCGGCGCAGCCTGCACCAATTTGAATGTCGATCTGACCGGCCTGCCGGGTATCATTGTTGGAACGGATCAGGTGACGCTGAACTACAGAGGGACGATCACGCCGGCAGGGGATCTCTATCGTACGGGTGGCGGACGGCGTGCCTACGCGTCAGACGATCAGGGCTTGGTGGTGTCCAATCTGGTCGACGGGGTCAACCCGCGCAAGCTGGTGATCGAAGGGCTGGGCATTGTGCGGCCGGCACTAGGCAACACTTACTCCGGCGGAACGATCATCACCAACAAGGGCGCGATGCACCTGCGCGAGGACGCGCTGGGCGCGGTTCCTGCGGCTCCCGCCCCCTCCAACATTTATGTGAGCGCTGGGGTGATCCGCCCTGGCGACGCCACGTTCACACTGCACGCGAACCGCGGCCTTGAGGTCGGCCCAGGTGGCCTCATTCTGGAAACCTACGGAACGCGCTACATGACGGCACTGGGAGACCTCAGCGGCACAGGCGCGATCACGAATCGCGGTACCGGCAACGTCTTCGTCGGTGGTGCCGGCAACACCTGGAGCGGCTTCCTCAGTGTGGAGAACGGCACCTTTGCGGTGGGTGCGGGCAGCGCCTTCAGTTGGAACAAACCGAACATTATCTACGGTAACGGCGGCAGCTTCGGCGTGAACTATAACGGCGCGCTCACCTGGTCGGATGCGTTCGCGCGACCGCTGGGCGATGTGCCAGCCAGCTTTTTTGTGCCTTCCGGCAACAGCGTGAACATCGGTTTGCGCAAACTGGGCACAGGCGTGCTGACGGTGGACGTGGCGCCCTCCTACACGCGTGACACGCTGGTCGAGAGCGGCACGCTCAAGGCAGGCGTCACGAATGCGATTCCGTCCGGCTCCGGAAAAGGCAACCTGAACCTTGTGAACGGCGGCCTCTTCGGCCCGGCCGGCACGGTGGATGTGAACGGACTCGGCGTCTATGTCAACGGGCTGTTCGGCGCGGGCACGGTGACCGATTCGACTGCCTCGGGAGGCCAACTTATCGTGGGGAACAACAACGCCAATGGAACCTACTTCGGCACGGTCACGCCGGGCGCGGTGCTGGTCAAGACGGGGACGGGCGCGGAGACGCTGGTCAAGGGCGCCAAGGTGCATGACCTCAGGGTCAATCAGGGAACCGTGATGCTGGGCGCAGAGGTTGCGGCGACGGGCAGTGTCATGATCGCGGCTAACGCGACGCTGACGATCAACACCGCCACCAACGAGGTGTACGGGCTGACGGGCGAGTACTTCAACTTCGATATTCCGGAGTTGCGCGGCCTGGTCGCGCTGACCAACTTCGTGTCGCTGGGCGTGATCAACACCATGCTGGCCCCGTACGCGCCGGCGCAGGTTCTCAGCAGCGCGCCAGTCAACTGGAACTTCGACTTTGCGGCTTCGACGACCAACCGGTTCCAGGGGGGGTACAACGGGCGGAATAACTTCGTCTGCCGCTGGACTGGTCAATTCTTCGCGCAGGCGGCTGGGGTGTATGCCTTCTCGACCGCCTCCGACGACGGCAGCATGGTTTTCATCGACTCGGCCCTGGTTGTTTCGAACAACTACTTCCAAGCGTATGCGATCCCCGCAGGCAAGCGCGGCGGATCCATCGCGCTGACCGCCGGCTGGCATGATATCGTCGTGGTCATGTACCAGGGGAGCGGCGATCGCGGACTGACGCTCTTCATGACGCCGCCCGGCGGCTCCGACGCGCCTGTGCCGCAGCTCCTGCTGCGGCCATACCCGGTCAAGCTCGGCAATGTTTCGGGCCATGTAGCCGGCAAGCTGGAGTTCCTCGGTAACCGGCAGATCGTCGAGATCTCGCCGCTCGGCAACTCGGGCTTCGGGGGCCGGCTTGTCAGCACCAACACGCTGAATGCGCTTGTGAAGCTGGGCGAGGGCACGCTGACGCTTACGAATCAGCCGGCGGCTGAGTTCCGCAGCCCCACGACGGTTCAGGCGGGCATGCTGGCGCTGGACGGCTCGGCGGCGCTCGGGCTGTCGCCGGTCTCGCTGGTCGCTGATGGAGCGCTCCGCGTGAACGCCTATGCGGGCACCTGGCCGAACCTCGGGTTGATGGGAAGTTACTACAACAACACGGGCTTCGACGCGAATCTGTTCTCGAACGTGAACACGATCGCGACCTATTTCAATGCGCGGACGCCCAGCCTGGTCGCGGGCACGTTCCAGACCAACGCGGCCTTCAACGCGCTCGAGTTCAACTATCAGTCGACGGCGACCCCCAACCCGTTCTTCCCGACGCCGTACAACTCGTCAAAGATCACCGATTTCCAGGTGCTTTATCGCGGCAAGCTGCTGATCCCTGAGCCGGGCACGTACGTGCTGGGTGTGAACAGCGACGACCGCTCCGACCTCCACCTGAACGGCGTTCAGGTGATCACGAATGTCACGTCAGGATCGGGGGAGAAAACAGTCGCGGTCAACTTGGCGGCAGGTTCGCACGACGTCCTGCTTCCGCTCCAGCAGGGAACGGGCGGATACCGCATCTACATGACCGTCACGCCGCCTGGGGGCACGAAGATCAATATGCCGAACGCGATGTTGCGGCCCTACGCCTCGGCGATCGGCACATTGAGCGGCGACACGTCTGTGGATCTGGCGCACGCCGGTTCTTTCCTCCGGCTCAACCAGAGCGACGCGAGCGTCTTTGCTGGAGACATCACTGGCGCGAGCGGATCGCAAATCGAGAAAAACGGGCCTCAGCGGCTGACGCTGACGGGCAACAACGACGCTTTCCTCGGCTCGTGGTTTGTCAGCCAGGGCGAGCTGTGGGCGGGCAACGGCGCGACCGGCGGCACGCTGGGCGGCTCGAACGTGTACGTCAGCGGCGGCGCGGCGCTGGTCTTCAACCGCTCAGACGACATCGTTTATGCGGGAGCGCTCGCGGGCAAGGGCATCATACGCTCAGCAGGCGCTGGACGGGTGACTCTGAGCGGAGAGGCGTCGGCGTTCGCAGGAACGCTCCAGATCGCCAACGGCCAGAACATCTATCTGGCAGACACGATCGCGACCAATGGCTTGATCTCCAACAGCGGGCTGTTTGGTCTGATCGGTGGCACCAGTTACGTGGATGCCTCGCGGATCGTCGGCCCCGGCGTGATCGAACTTCAGGACAACGCCACGCTGAGCCTCGGCGTGACGGAAATGGATCTTCAGAAAGAGCTGGTGGTGTCGAACGGCGTACTCGCCCTTGCGGTGACCAACACGCCGTCCGACTGGCAGTTCGACCGCCTGACGCTCGAGGCCGGAACCCAGCTGGAGGTTGTTCCGAGCGGGCTGTTCGGCCGTTATTGCGACATTCCAAGCGGCGATGTCACCGGGTTGATCATTTCGAACGCGTTCCTGACGCTGGCGACGGCTGAAGCCTATTTTGCGGGCAAGACGGCGACACTGATCGCGTCGACCTGGCAACAGGGCGATGTGTTCGACTTCGGCGCGGATACTGGCACGGCTGGAACGGCGTTGTTCCCCGGCAAGTACCGTAAGCCCGCAGGACAGTTGAACCAATACTTTGCGGCGATCTGGAAGGGCAAGATCCGGATCACCGAGCCGGGCACCTACACCTTCGGAACGTACAGCGACGACGGCAGCATGATTTACATTGACGGTGCCACGGTGGTCAACAACATCGGCAGCCACGCGGTGCAGCTCAAGACGGGAACCCTTTCGCTGACCGCGGGCCTGCACGATTTCGTCATCGTCTATCAGCAGGGAACCACCGGGTACGGGCTGTACGCGAATATCACCTTCCCTGGCGAGACGATCCCCCGCCGCCTGCCGAACGCCATGCTGGTGGCAGACGCCGCAGACGCGCCCGCTTACACGTTGACTGTTGATACGATTGCGGTCACGAATGGCCCCGGCGTGGGCACCGTGTCGTTTGCCGGCCCCGGCACGCTGCGCATGACCGACCTCTGGGTCGATACCGGCGCGAAGCTGGCGGTCACCGGCGGTGTCGCGTGCGCAGGCTCAACGCTTACCGTGACGGTGCCGCAGGAGGTGCCTTACGGCGTGACGGTTGCGGGCAACTTTACGGCCACCGCCGGGTTGAACACGGAGGGCGTGACGCTTGCCGCTGTAGGCACGGCGGGCAAGCTGCGCTATCGCAACAAGCTCCTGTATGTCTCGCGCAACAACGGCACGATGATGCTTTTGCGGTAAGCGGCGCTGACGTGCGTCGCGCGACAGGTGACGCGCGAAGGGCGGCGGCTGATCCAAGCCGTCGCCCTTTATGTACACGGATGATATATTTTGACGGACGGCAGCCGCGACCTTTGATAAACTACGTTGATAAAAAAAAGGTGAGGTATGAATAATCGACAGGTGTGGTGTGGTAGCTTCCGGTTGAATCTACTGAGTGTATTGTTGCTCGGGATGTCAGCCGTTTCGGCCTGGGCGCTGGACGAGACGCTCGTGGCGTCCAACTCGGTATGCCAGTATCTGGTGCCTGCGGACGCTTCAGACGGCACGAACTGGACCGCGGTCGCCTTCGACGATTCGTCATGGACGACGGGCCGCAGCGGCTTGGGGTATGAAACCCCCGCTTCGACGTACTCCGCGTTGTTCTTGTTCGGCACGACGGTTCCGAACTACACGCGAACGATCTATGCACGGTTTGCGTTCGAACGGCTCAGCGGAAAAAATTACAACAGCCTCCAGTTGGGGGTCAAATACGATGATGGGTTCATCGCTTATCTGAATGGTGTCGAGGTGGCGCGAGCCTTCGCGACAAGTGACGCCTATAATGCGTTCGCGTCTGCCAGCCGCAGTGGAACTCTGGGCACAATTTACCAGTACTTCGATCTCGCCGCGTTCCTTCCTCAACTGACAGTTGGCACAAACATATTGGCTGTCCATGTGTTGAACAGCTCAAGTAGTAGCTCCGATTTGCTCATACTGCCCGAGTTGAAGGCGGGTTTGCCCGACGTGTTGGCCAACGTCACCATCAACGAATTCATGGCGCTTAACGACTCCACGCGTAAGAATTCGCTCGGCAAGTACGAGGATTGGATCGAGCTGTACAATCCGACCCCGACCAACGTGAACTTGAAAGGGTGGTATCTGACGGACAAGGCGACTTCGCTCACGAAGTGGCAGTTTCCCAACCATACGGCGTCTGTCATCCCCAGCAAGGGCTACCTGCTGGTCTGGGCCGACAGCAAGTCGTACGCAGTGACCAACAACGAACTGCACGCCAGTTTCTCGTTGAGCGGAGACGGTGAATATCTGGGACTGGTACTCCCGGACGGCGTGACGGTGGCGCCGCACGCGTATGAGCCTGTATTTCCCGCGCAATCTGATGATATCTCCTATGGCCTTGGCCTGACCGGGGAGAGCCGTTTCTTCGGCGTGCCGACACCGCTGGCGGTCAACGCGTTTGCCGGTCCCAGCAATCAGGTGACGGGGGTCAAGTTCAGCCCGAAGCGGGGTGTCTACATCGACGCGATGCCGCAGGTCGCGGTGTCCGCGTCGATGGACGGCTCCGAGATCCGTTACACGACCGATGCCGAGGCCCCGACGGCAGGGAGCACGCTTTACACCGCACCGCTCGACCTGACCCAGACCGCCGTGTTTCGCGCGGCCGCGTTCAAGAGCGGGTTCGCGCCTTCCGTGATCGATACACACAGCTATATTTCGGCCGACACCGCGTTGCGCCAGACGGGGATTCCGGCGGGGTATCCGACGAATTACTGGGTCAGTAGTCCGAGTACGAATCTGCCGGACTACAGTATGAACCAGGCGGTTGTCGCGGCGTATGGCGCGGAGCTGACGAACGCGCTGAAGGCCTTGCCGACGCTGTCGCTCGTGACGACGGTCTCGAACCTGTTCGACCCGGTGACGGGTATCTACACCCATCCGTCAGTGACCACATGGGAGCGCGAAACGTCTGCGGAGTGGATCGACCCTGACAACGACAGCCGCTTCCAGATCGACTGCGGCCTCCAGATCCAGGGCGGGGCGTTCAGGGGCTTCAACCTCTCGTTGAAGAAATCGTTCTCGCTTCAGTTCCGCGGCATCTATGGCGAGGAAAGGCTAGAAGAAGACGTGTTTGAGGGAGGCACGGCCTCGTCCTACGACGATTTGGTTTTGCGGGCCGGCGCGAACGACGCGTGGAATAAGTGGGGGCACCAGAAAACGCAGTACATCGTCGACGAATTCATGCGGCAGACGCACCGGGACATGGGCGGCTGGTCGCCCCACGGACGGTTCGTCCACGTGTACCTGAACGGCCTGTACTGGGGCATCTACAATGCGACCGAAAAGGTCTCCAGCGAACTGGTCTCTCTGGTCTACGGCGGACGCGATGACACATGGGACGTGCGCAGCCAGGACGCGGCGCTGGATGGCACCTTTACGGCGTGGAACGCCATGGTGAATCTGCTGCCCACGAACGGCGTCAGCAACGAGGTGTACCAGCAGGTGCAGGGCAAGAATCCGGACGGATCACGCAACCCCGCCTATCCCGTCTATTTGGACGTCGGTAACTACATCGATTACCTGGTTGCGAATTACTGGAGCGCGAATAGTGACTGGCCTTGGAATAACTGGCGGGCGTTCCGTGACCGGATCGATTCGGTGAGCACGGGGTTCAAGTTCTCGATCTGGGACTGCGAGGCCAGCATGGGCGTGTGGGGCGACATCAACAGCGATTGGACCGGCGACGCACGGGGCGCGGCCATTATGCAGAGCAGGCTCCTGTCGAACGCGGAATACCGGCTGCGCTTCGCCGATCGGATACAGAAACACATGTTCAACGGAGGCGTGCTGACGCCCGGGGTGACCGTGCCGCGTTATCAGGAGCTGGCGGCGATGATCGAGCCGGCGCTCATTGCGGAAAGCGCGCGCTGGGGCGACCAAGACGGCAACGCGACGCACACGGTCGACCAGTGGCGGACGCAGCGCGACTATGTGCTGAACACGTTCCTGCCGCAGCGGGGCGCTAACGCGTTGCAATATTTCCGTAACCGGGGGCTTTATCCGACCAATAACGCGCCGGTGTTCGCCCCGTTCGGAGGGGCGTTCTCCAACAGCCTGAATTTGACCATGACCGCGGCGCAGCCAGTCTACTACACGACCGACGGCAGCGATCCGCGCGAGTATGGAACGGGCGCGATTGTCGGGACGCTGTATACGAACGGCGTGGCGCTGACGCGCACGACGCGGGTTAAGGCCCGCGCCCGCACGGCGGGCGGCGAGTGGAGCGCGCTGACTGAGGCGGTCTTTACGCTGGAAGAGAAGCCGTCTCTGCGGGTGACGGAACTGATGTATCATCCTGGGCATCCGGTCTCCGTCGACGGCGAGACCTACCTGGAAGGTGACGACGAGTTTATCGAACTTCAGAACGCCGGCTCAGCCCCGGTCGGTCTGGCAGGCCTGCGCTTCACGCAGGGCGTGTCGTTCGACTTCACTGAAGCTGCCGTTCAGACGTTGAATCCGGGCGAGTTCGTGCTGATCGTCAAGAGCTATGCAGCGTTCACGAACCGGTATCCTTCGGTGCCGCCGCAGCGGATCGCCGGCGTGTTCGCCTATCCTTCGACCAGCCTGAACGATGCCGGAGAAACGGTGGTGATCGAGGACGCGTTGGGGCGCAAGGTGGTGTCCTTCACGTACAACAACAGTTGGCTGGTGGCGACCGACGGCGCGGGCCATTCGCTCGTGCCGCTGCCGGCTGTGCCCCAGTCTGACGAGGAGCTGGACTATGCCGGAAACTGGAAGGCGAGCGTCTATATCGGCGGTTCGCCGGGGCAGGCCGAGCCGTCCGCGCCTCCGCCGTCGCTGGTCCTCAACGAGATTCTGGCGCACACCGACTATGCCAACCCGCCCTACGACTCCAACGACGGGATCGAGCTGTTCAACACGACGGGGCAGCCGGTGGTCTTAGGCGCAGGGTGGTATCTGAGTGACGATCCCGAGGATCTGACCAAGTGGGCGATTCCGGCGACGAACTCGCTCGCCGCGCACGGGTGGCGCTACTTTGACGAGATCCATGATTTCCACTCCCCGATCACCAACGGCTTCGGGCTGAACAAGGCGAGCGAGCAGGTTCTGCTTTCCTATCTGCCGGGCACGGGAGAGGACCGCGTGGTGGACGCGGTATCCTTTAAGGGTGAAGAGAACGGTGTGCCGCTGGTTCGCTTCCCCGATGGCGCGGCGACTTGGTTCTCCGGCGTGTTCACTCCCGGCGCTTCAAATCGGCTGGTTGACGTCGGCGTGTTGATCTCGGAAGTGATGTATCACCCGAAGCCGACTGCGGACCATCCGGAAAACAATGAAAACGACGAGTACGTTGAGCTGCACAATCCGACCGGGCTGCCGATCACGCTCATGAACCTCGTGGAGGATGTGGGTGTCTGGCGTTTGGACGGAGGCATCAGCTATCTGTTTCCCAGCAATACCGTTGTGCCGGCCGGCGGGCATCTGGTCATCGTGCCGTTTGATCCGGTCACAAATACAGCGGCCCTCGGAGCGTTCCTGTCGGCATACGCGCTGACGAATGGCCAGGTTCGCCTGTTCGGCCCCTTCTCCGGGCACCTGAACAACAGGACTGACTCTGTGCGGCTGGAGCGTCCGGTCAACCCCGATGTCGACGGCGAAGAGACCTCCTGGCACGTCGTCGACGAGGTCACCTACTATGACGGTGAGCCCTGGCCGACGCAGGCGGATGGCACGGGGTGTCCGCTGGTGAGACTTCCGGGGCAGAACAGCGGCACCGCTCCGTTGAGCTGGGTAGCCGGGCTCGAAGCCACGCCTGGACTGGAGGCCTCGAAGGTTATCGTGACAGCCCCCTCGGCGAACACGAGCTACCTGGCGCCGTGTTCGATCTCGGTCGCGGCGTTGGTCGACGCACCCTTTGTTGTCGGTGCGGTGCAGCAGGTTGTCTTCTGTGTGGACGGTGTGGAGGCGGCCAGCGTTTCCGCCGCGCCCTACGCGGCGACGGTCGCGCTGGATGCCCGACAGGGCGTGCGGCTGATTACGGCGCGCCTGACGGACGGCGAAGGCGATGTGACGTCAGCAGCGGTGCCGGTCAACACCTACACCAACATGCCGAGCTTTGAGCCCGGAATGGACCGGGCGCTCAACCTGACGGTGACCGACCGAATCGACCTTCATGCTGCGATCGGGAGTCTGAGCGGGTTCACGAACCCTGTCTCTTTCGTCTGGTCCTGTCCAGGCGACAGCTCGGTCGTGCTGGATCGTCCGACGCAGACCGATGCCTCGGCGCGCTTCACGCAGCCCGGCGAATACGAACTGATGCTGACTCTTTATTACGGGCAGTTGGTCACAAACCGGTTTATCACCGTAACCGTCACGGATGCGAACACAATTAATCACATCCCCTACAAAGAGGCCTTCGAAGCTTACGAACTGGGGTCGACGCTGATCGGAATCGGCGGGTGGTATGGTGCCTACGCCGAACTCGCTGTGGTCGAAACCAACCGGTATGATTCCGGACTGGGAGGCGTTCCGCTTCGAACCACGCATGAGCGGGGCCTTACCTTTGGCGGCGGCATTTCCAACCGGTTCGTGCATGCGAGCACTCTGACCAACATCTGTGTCGACATGCTCGTCGGGTTTGAGCCGGGAATCGGAGAGTGGCCTGAAGAGGAGCCCGACGCCCAACTCGCTTTCTGGGTCAGTGAAGAACGGCGCTTGCTGGTGTGGCACGGGCAGCCCGGCAGTTCGAACCGGTGGGCCGTGCTGCCCGATGTGACCGTCCCTTCCAACGCCTTTATGCGGCTCACCGTGCAGGCGGATTATTCCTACGACCAGTCTGGTTCATTCCAGTTCCGGATTTGGGCCGACCGCGCACCGGTTACCCGTCCGTATGTCTGGTTTGCGACCGCCAATACGAACCGCAACTTCTTAAGCAGCGTCGATTTCAAGGGCATGGGTCAGGTTGACGATATGGTTGTCGATTCATACAATTCCATGCTGTACCGCCGGATCACAGCCTCGGCGGGGCCTCATGGCAGCGTGGCGCCTGCGGGTGAGCTGCTGGTTCCGGTGGGGGCCTCGACCAACATCGCGGTGCTTCCCGATCCGTTTTATCAGGTCAACACGGTGCTGGTCGATGGGCAGGGAGTCGGCCCCGTGCTGAATTTCGCGTTTACGAATGTCTGGGACGAGCATACGCTGTCGGCCGATTTCTTGGCGAGGCTGACGGCTTCCGGCGTGCCCGAGCTGTGGCTGAATCAGCTCAATCCGGCCTGGACGGACAACTTCGCAGCACATGCGCAGGAGGATACGGATGGCGATGGCTCGGCCAACGGACAGGAGTATGAGGCAGGCACGGACGCGACCAACTCGCAGAGCGTGTTCCAACTCGCCATCGGCCTAAGCAACAGCGTATGGGCGGTATCTTTCCCGACCGTGCCATACAGCGGAGCGGCCTATGGATTGAGCGGCCTTCGCCGCTATGCGCTCGAGCAGGCGGACGATCTGACGGTTGGCGAGTGGCGGGGTGTCGAGGGCCTGTCCAACGTGGTCGGAGTTGGCCAGTCCGTTATCCACACCAACGGGTTCGATGCGCCCCTCCGCTTCTTCCGGGGCCGCGTCTGGCTGGAGAATTGAAGAGGAACTATGAAACAGTTAGCGAAATATTCGATGGGCATCGGGGATCGGTTCGGGCGGCAGGGACATGCGCAGCTTGAGGCGTTCCGGCAGTTGCTGCAAAAGCAGGGTGTGGGGGTTTCCCCGGTATGGAACAAGTCCAACCGGGAACACACGATTGTCGGCACGCGGCCAGAATCCGTGCGCCTCGAAGCCGATGCGGCCGTGCGGGACGCGCAGTGGATGCTGCCGTACTATGTCGATGCGGATCACATCAGCCTCAAGAACGTGGACGGGTTTGTGGCCTCGTCCGACTTCTTCACGCTGGATGTGGCTGACTTCATCGGCGAGACCATGGAGGAGGGCGACATCTACGGCTTTGTGTCGCGGCACCCTGAGCTGGTGGGCACGCATCAGATCCCTGGCATTGATGAGCCGGTGGTGCTGACGCCGTCTCTGCTGACGGAGCATTTGCGCAGCACGCTGTTCGCGATCCGGCAGGCCGGGCGTCTCTACCGCTACATCGTGGCAAAGCGCGGGGACGATGATGATTTTGTCACCGAAATCTCGATGGATGAGACGGCGCAGCCACAGACGCCGGTGATGCTGCTGGTGATTCTGGCGGCGATTGCCGAGGAGAAGATTCCCGCGCAGACGATCGCGCCGAAGTTCACCGGCCGCTTCAACAAGGGCGTGGACTATGTGGGCGACGATGCCGTTTTCGCCCGCGAATTCGACGCCGACGTCTGTGTGGTGCGCTACGCGGTCGAGCGCTTCGGCCTGCCCGCGAACCTGAAGCTCAGCATCCACTCCGGCAGCGACAAGTTCTCGCTCTATCCGCATGTGGCGAAAACGCTCAAGGCGCGGGGCGCTGGCGTGCATGTCAAGACCGCGGGCACCACCTGGCTGGAGGAGGTGGCCGGACTTGCGGTCGCGGGCGGCGAGGGGCTGTCGGTCGCCAAGGAGATTTACGCGCGCGCCTTGCCGCGCTATGACGAGCTGTGCGGGCCGTATGCGACCGTGATCGACGTGTCGCTCGACCGGCTGCCGCGCGTCGACGAGGTCGAGGCATGGAACGGCGGGCTTTTCGCGGGCGCGCTCCGCAACGCGCCGGGCGATTCGCGTTTCAATCCGGATTTCCGGCAGTTCATCCACGTCGCCTACAAAGTCGCGGCCGAGCTGGGCGACCGGTACCTGGACGCCCTCGCCGCAAACGAAGCGATTGTGGCCCGGCACGTGACCGAGAACCTCTACGAGCGGCATCTGGTGCCGATTTTCGGCGGCCTTGAGCAGCGGTAAGGGGTAGGGACGCCTCCCCGAGGCGTCAGCGGCGGGTTCGGGGAACCCGCCCTACCAGAGAACGCACACGCCGCCGTTTTGGGAACACAGCGCCCCTTCGGTAGGGACGCCTCCCCGCAGGCGTCCGCAGGGCAGTGTTGCGGCAGAGGTTCACTCGAAGGTGAAGCCCGCTGTGAAGGCATCGTCGTTCGCGCTGAAACCGGCGTCGGCGGCGGACCGGATCGGCTGGCCCGCGCGCGTGCAGCCGCGAAAGCGGACGGACTCGACGAGGGGCGTTTTCTTCTCGGCGAGGGCGAACGCCTTCAGCGCTTTCGGCAGGTCGAGCCGCACCGGCACGCGCGCGTCGTTCCAGTGGACGTTTTCGAAGGTCACGTTCTGGATCTTACCCAGCGGCGTGTAGGCGCCGCGCCTCTCCGTGCGGTTCACGTGGAAGACGATGCTCCGCGAGGGGTGGATCGGCTTGCGCTCGCGGTCGCGCTGGAAGCGCTCGTCGTAGTACTCCAGGAAATCCTCGATCCAGACGTTGCGGAAGACGATGTTCTCGTAGAGCGCGCCTTCGGTCGTGTCGAGTCGGATGCCGTCCTCGCAGTTGAGAATGTAGATATTTTCAAAAAGCAGATTGCGCATGACGGCGCAGGCGGACTCGCTGCCGACGCGGATGCCGTTGGCCTTGTGCGCCCAGAGCACGCAGTTGCGGAAAACGTGGTTCTCCACGATGTCGCGGCCGGGACGCGCCTTGGGAGTCAGGCCGTCGTCTTCGCTGAAGATGAAGCAGTCCGACACGAGCACGTCTTTGCAGCTCTCGATGTCGAAGCCGTCGTGGTTGGAGAGGCGGACGTCGCTCAGGATCTTCACATTCGTGATGGTGAGCGCGTCGACGAATTGCGCGTCCACGTTCCACGAGTAGGAATCGCGCACGGTGACGCCGCGCAGCGCGACGTTGCGGGCGTTCTTGATGACGAGCGCTCGGCCGGGCTTCTTCTTGATGTTCTCGGCCTTTTCATAGTCGCGCCGGATCTTGAAACCGTTTGCGTCAATGGTGCCGTAGCCGGTGACAGAGAGGTTGGTCACGCCGTCGGCGGCGAGGAAGGCGATCATGCTCGGCGCTCCGGGCAGAGGGCCGATCCGGGTGTGGTCGTCGACCGCCTGCAGGAGCGCGCCGGGCGCCAGTTGCAGCGTCATGTCGGAGCGCAGCCTGAGCGAGCCCGAGCGGTAGTGGCCGGCGGGGAGGACGAGCGTTCCGCCGCAGGGCAGCGCGTGGATGGCGGACTGGAGCGCGGACGTGTTGTCGGTGACGCCGTCGCCGACAGCGCCTGCGGCTGAGGCGCTCACCGCGCCGGGAGGCGGCGCTTCCGTAGGCGGATCAGCGAAGAGAAACAGTTTCTCCAGGAAGTCGGCCTGCACCACGACTTGCATCGGGCGCGGGATGTCGAAGCGAACGCGGTCGGCGCACACGGCCGTTGCGATGCCATAGGGCGCAGGCTGCACGCGGGCGCGGGTGACAGCTCCTGTTTTCAGGTGTACCTCGACTTGCGCCGTGCCCGTCATGGTAAAATGCGCGTAGTGGATGTCCTTGAAGGCCAGCACCGGCACGGCGGTTCCGTTCACGCTCAGCTCGAAGAGCGGGCTGGGTGTGCCGGGTATGGTTACGGGAACGATTGTGGAAAGCGTCTCACGCGGAGGCGCGGAGAGCGCGGAGGTGGCCAGCAGGAGGAGAGGGATTAGGGTAAAGACAGCCTTAAGTTTCATAGATGACCCTATACGGGTGTCGTGAGTCCGCAGTAGAGGGCGGCGTCACGCAGACGGGTGTCGGCTGTGAGAAGCCCGGAGACTTTTAGCGAGAGTGCAGTTGCCAGATGGATGCCGTCGAGCGTTCGCAGCGGCAGAAGTGGATTTTTGGCCAGGAGGCAGCGGTGTGCGAGGTTTGCCGCCAAGTCGCGCACAGTCGCACTGATTGGCACAAGGCGGATCTTTCCTTGAGAGGCATGGTTGCGCATCGCCTGTGTGATAGTCATGGTTGCGCCATTTTTCACGCATCCATCCGCCTCCTTGCGTGACAGGGCAAATACGAACTCGACTTCGGCTAGCACGCTTGTGATGATCGGCGTGGTCTGTCGCTTCAAAAAGTCGAGATAAACCGGCGAGTCGGCCTCGTGTACGTAAAGCTTCAGAAGGCAGGATGTGTCCCAGTAGTTCACAGCCGATCCTCGCGCAGTTTGGAAATGATCGCCTCGGAGGGCATGGCCATTTTTCCGCGAACCTGGTATTTCGTTTGGATCGTTTCCAGTTCCCGCACGAAATCCCCGCCCTCGAATCGAGGTTCGGCGTCGATCGGGCACAGACGGGCTTTTGGGTGACCTCGCACGGTAATCACCACCTCTTCTCCGGCGGAGGCCCGTTCCACGAGGCTGCTGAGTTTCGCTTTACTTTCTCTCAATGTGGCATACATGTAACTACTGTAGTCTCTTCTGATTCCGAAGGCAATACGAAATAGCCCGTACGGCAAACCTGGAAGCGCCGTTGGGAACAAGGACGCTCCTGTCCTTGCTGCGGGACAAGAGTGTCCCGCCTCCCAGACGGGGACAAGAGTGTCCCCGCTCCCAGTCTTGCGACCACACGTTTGCCTGGAAACGCACCCTTCTCGCGTGCCCCTGTCGCTCATTGATTACCCCCATCTAGGATGCGGCCCTTGCGTCAGAGTCTTCCATGCGGCATAATGATGCATTGGCTTGAGAAGCGGAGGTGGAGATGCGTATGAAATCCCGAGACGGTTTGAACGTGATCACGCTGGCGGTCATGACGGTCGTGGTCATGCTGCTGGTGCTGGCGCTGATACCGGCAGTTTCCAATGCCGTGAGCAATTCGAATATGTCCGCAGTCGGTAGCCGCGGCAAAGACATTTTTGTGGCCATTACGGGTGCCAATACGGAGCGGGAGCCGCTGGGGCTGCCGGCGGTTTGGCCTTCGGAGAATCCGCCGGTTAACCATATAAACCCGCAAGACGTCGAGTGCTTCACCTTCTCCAACAGCACCGACTATTTCAACTACCTGAACGACGGGAAGAATACGGGTACGGACCGCCGTGTCCGGTTTGTTTCAGGATTCGATTATTCCAAGTTGGCGGGGGCCGGCGTGTCCGCATGCACCCAGGGAACGCTTACGGCAAAAAACAACATGTGGACGATCGCGCTGAATGTCACGGACGAATTACCCGATATCGTTCCGATCCTCGTCACGCGGAACATTGACGCCTCGTCGCTGGCGGCCAAGGTGAGCGAAAACGACTGGGATAAGACACTGCGCTTCGACCCGGAATGGGAGACGCCTTTTGGGAACAAGGGGTTCGTGATGATCCGCAAGGGCGGCGCGATCTTCAGGGCGCGTGCCAAATACGCGACTTACGGCGTGGTCTATGGGAAGCAGACCTTCGATGCCACGGTGGATCAAGCGGGAAAGCCGCTCGCAAAACCTCTGACGTATCTGATGCCTACCCGAAAGGTCGAGCTTGGCGAGCGGGCGTACGCCGAAGGCGCGGTCAGGCGCGAACGGCTGTACGGCAGCTTCTGGAGGCGTGTGAAGAGCGATTTTGCGGCATTGACGCACGTCGTTCTGCCGGCGGGCACCTGTGTCGGGTGCGTTTATCTTGTGTTTGTTGGGGTTTATGCGGCAGCGCGCTATCGCAAGCGCCTGAAGCCTGTGGTGACCGGCTACGGACTCGGAGTCGCAGCGTTTCACTGTTCGGCGGTCGTTCTCTGGCTGGGCCTGCTTTGCGGGAGTGCCGAGGGTGGCTTTCGCTGGACGCTCTTGGCGCTGGCCTTGCTGGCGCAAGCGGGCGGCATCGCGTTCGTCGCCTGGCGGCGGCGGGACGATTGCGCGGCGCGTCAGCGCGGGCTCAAGTGGTTGATCGCCGCGCCGCTGCTTGTGGTGGGCGGCCTGGTTCTGATATTTGTGGCCGCGCCGCTGGTGTGGGGCATCTTAGCGATGAGTGTGGGAGGGTAGTGCGCGTCGTGTCCCGAGGGTGCGAAGAACACTTTGTCGCTTACACGTCGTCGGATACGCTTCGTCCAACTGCTTAGTCGAATACTCCAGAGGTGTTTGCCGAGTAAGTGTAACCGAGTAAGTGTAACCGAGTAAGTGTGGGACTAAGTGTAAGCGCCAAAGCGCGTCGCGACGTCTGGTAGGGCGCGGTTCCCCGAACCCGCCGCCGGTCCGCGTGTCGCGCGCCAGTTACGCCAGCGCGTAGGGGCAACGCGCGAGGCGGTCGCCGTAGGGGATGAGGGCGGGAGGTTTCACGGCGCAGCCGGGCCGGGCGACGGGGCAGCGGTCGTGGAAGCGGCAGCCGGAAGGG
The DNA here is from genome assembly GCA_964390795.1 of uncultured Lentisphaeraceae bacterium. GTDB lineage: Bacteria > Verrucomicrobiota > Kiritimatiellia > RFP12 > UBA1067 > CAYMLQ01. Next base: position 6,463 of record CAYMLQ010000039.1, on the reverse strand, counting down.
ACGTTGCCGGCTGAGGGCACCTGGCCGGGGATGGCCTTGAGGCGCCGGCCGCGCGTGGCGGCTGAGGGCATGGCTTCGAGCAGGGCGATGGAGTAGGGGTGGAGCGGGCGGCTGAAGAAGGCGGCGGCCTCCGCCTGCTCCACGATCTGGCCCGCGTACATCACGGCGATGCGGGTGGCCATCTGCGAGACCACGGCCATGTCGTGCGTGATGAGCAGCATCCCGGAGTTCTTGCGGTGGAGCTTGCGCATCAGGCTGAGCACTTGGGCCTGGATGGTCACGTCTAGGGCGGTGGTGGGCTCGTCGGCGATGATCAGGTCGGGCTCGAGGATCAGCCCCATGGCGATCATGACGCGCTGCTGCATGCCGCCGGAAAGCTCGTGCGGGTAGGCCTTGGCGCGCTGCGCGGGGTCGGGGATGCCGACGCGGCCCAGCCACTCCAGAGCAGACGCGCGGGCGGCGGCGGCCGAGACGCTGCGGTGGAGGCGGATCACCTCTTCGAGCTGCTGCCCGATGCGGTGCAGCGGCGAGAGCGAGGTCATCGCGTCCTGAAACACCACGCCGATCTTCTCGCCGCGCAGCTTGCGCAGCTCGGGCAGGGGCATGTCGAGCAGGTTGCGCCCGTCGAACAGCACGCGGCCCTGGGTGATGCGCGCGGGCGGCATGGGCAGCAGGCGCGGGATGCTCATGGCTGTGACGGTCTTCCCGCAGCCGGACTCGCCCACGAGGCCGAGCACCTGGCCGCGGTCGAGCGTGAGCGAGACGCCGTCCACGGCGCGGGTCACTTGGCCGTCGGCTTCAAATTGGATGTGGAGGTCTGTGATTTCAAGAAGCATGAAGAAACTCTCAACACTCAACGTTCAACGCTCAACGTTCAAGTTTGGGAAATTCCGTTGCGAGTTGAGCGTTGAGCGTTATGGGTTGGCTTTATTCCATTTTGGTCTGTTGCCTCGGGTCAAACGCGTCGCGCAGGCCCTCGCCGATCAGGACGGTCAGGAGCATGACGGTGAAGAGCGCGAGGGAGGGGAAGAGAATGAGCCACCAGGCCCAGCGGAAGAGCTGCGCCTGCTGGAGCAGCTCGCCCCAGCTCGGGGTGAGCGGCGGCAGGCCGAAGCCGAGGAAGTCCAGCGCCGCGAGCGAGCCGATCGCGCCGAGCAGGCTGAAGGGGAAGAGCGTGATCAGCGGGGTGAGCGCGTTGGGCAGGATGTGGAAGAAGATGATGCGCGCGGCGGAGAGCCCCTGGCAGCGCGCGGCCTCGACGAAGGTGCGGCTGCGCAGGCGCAGGAATTCGGCGCGCATGTAGTACGAGAGGCCGATCCAGTTGAACAGGCTGTAGCAGATCAGCAGCAGCAGGAAGCTGCGCCCCAGCGCCGAGCCGACGAAGATCATGACGTAGAGGAAGGGCAGGGCGCTCCAGATCTCTGTGACGCGCTGGCCGGCGATGTCCACCCAGCCGCCGAAATAGCCCTGTACGGCGCCGATCACCAGGCCGAACGCCATGGCCCAGGCGGCGAGCAGCAGGCCGAAGATCATGGCGATGCGCATGCCGTAGAGCACGCGCGAGAGGACGTCGCGGCCGGCGGAGTCGATGCCCATCCAATGACCTTTGACAGGCGGGTAGGGCCAGGCGATCTCGGTGAGCGCGCAGGCGACGGAGGCGCGTCTGCCCTTCCATGGGATGGTGGCCGAAGGCGCTGTGCCCGCGAAGCCTTCTGACGCGAGCTTCAGGATCTCCGCCTGCTGAACGGCTGGGACGTTGCGCCAGGCGCGCTGGGTGACGGGGTAGACGCTGCCGTCGGCGGCACGGCGGAAGCGGAGTTGGAACGGCAGTTCGGGCGGCGCGGTCTGGCGGAACAGCAGGCGAACGGAGGCTGGCGGCGCGGGGCGAGCCTGCGTCTCAGGCAGGGCGACGCGGGCGCTCAGTCCGACCTGGGTCGCGTGTGTGAGCGTGAAGCTCTGCGCGTGTGCGGCGCGGCCCGCGAAGCGGTCGGCGAGCGCGGCCTTCAGCTCCGCCGGCAGCGTCCAGTGCGCATCCAACTGCAGGCCTTCGATGCGCTCCGCTCCGGGGAAGAAGGGCTCGCAGCTTACGGGCAGGACGACGGTCTGCTCCGGCAGCAGGTTGAGGCGGCCCGCGTGCGTTTCGGGAACCACCGAGACCTTGACCGTGCGGTACGCGCTCAAGGTGGCTGCATCGACCACGTCGCCGGGGCTGTAGGGTACGGGAGCCCAGAGCGCGCGGTTGCGCGGGTCGGCGGTGAATGCGGGCAAGGCGGTGAAAGCGTGGTAATTCACGCGGGTGGCGTCCGCAGCGGGGCCGAGCAGGTCGCGCTGGGTCAGGTTCTGGACGAAGGGAAAAAAGGTTTTACCGTTCGTCCGTAGGACGAGCGGGCGGCTGTTGCAGAGCAGCTCAGAGATCAGACTGACGGCGAAAAGCGCCGTGAGGAGCACAAGCGACCCGCGCGCGCGACGGATGCGCAGGAAACTCTGCACGCGTTTCTGCGTCAGCGGCGAAAGGCGTATGGCGGGGCGGAATTTCATGATTTACCGAAATGGATGCGCGGGTCGATGAGCATATAGCAGAAGTCGGAGAGGAGGTTGCCGATGAGCTGTAGCACCGATGTGAGGGCCAGTAGCGCCATGAAGACGGCGTAATCGCGGCCCGTGAGCGCGTCCCAGCTCAGGCGGCCCATGCCGGGAATCTCGAAGATGCTCTCGATGATGATGGAGCCGGCGAAGAACACGCCGAGGATCGAGCCGAAGCCGGTGGCGATGGGGATGAGCGCGTTGCGGAAGGCGTGGCCCCAGATGGCGCGGCGGCGGGTGGCGCCCTTGGCGAGCACGGTGCGCACGTAGTCGCTGGCGATCTGGTCGAGCAGGGAGTTCTTCATGATGAGCGTGAGCACCGCGAAGTTGCCCGCCACATAGCAGGCGACCGGCAGCGCCATGTGCCAGGCGCGGTCGGCCAGGCGCACGCCCAGCGAGACGTGGCCGGAAAAGTCAGACTCGAAGCCGCCCAGCGGAAAGACATCTCCGAGGCCCTCCACCGTGCCGCAGAAGAGCATCTTGAGCACCATGCCGAGCGCGAAGGCGGGGATGGCATAGCCGATAAAGACCAGCAGGCTGGAGACGGCGTCAAAGGTCATGCGGTGGCGCAGGGCTTTGGCGATACCGAGCGGGATACAGATCAGGTAGCTCAGGACGAAGCTGATGATGCCGAACCAGAGCGAGACGGGGATGCGCGAGGAGATGAGCTGCCACGCGGTGCGGTTAGGATAGTCGTAGGAGGCGATGCGCATGCCCATGCGCTTGTTGACCAGCCAGTCGAAATACTGCACGGAGACGGGGCGGTCGAAGCCGAACTGCTTTGTCAACTCCGCCCGGTACTCCTGGGTGACCTGGGCGACGCCCGCATTCGCGCGGCTGTCCGCACCCCCGATGTTGCGCATCTTCATGAGCTGGATATCGACCGGCCCACCGGGCAGAAGGCGCGTGAGCGAGAAACAAACGATCGTGATACCCAATAATGTGGGGATCACGAGCAGCAGGCGGCGGATGAGGTAGGAGAGTCGGTCCATGGGGGCGGAGAAAGGAGGAGTTAGGAGTTAGGAGTTAGGAGTTGAGGGAGAAAACAGCGTGGTTTCATGGGCCTAGTGTAATAAAAAAGTGGGGGGCGGACAATGCGGGAGTTTCAGGTTTTTCTGCGCAGGACGGGGATGAGCGCGGCGCAGATCAGCACGCCGCCGGCCAGCAGGCCGCGGAGGCTGGTGTGCTCGCCGAACACGAGCAGCGAAACGGCGACACCGAGCGGGATTTTGAGGTTGTTCATCACGGCCAGCACGCCGGCAGGAACCCGACGCGCGCCACTGTTCCAAAGAAAGTAGCTCAATCCCGACACCAGCGTGCCGAGGTAGAGCAGGGCCATGAGCTGAGCCGGCGTCGGATGCGGAGCGGACACGGCCGCATCGCGAAGACCGAGCGGAACCATCGCCGCTAGTCCGCCGAGGTAGAGCCAGAAGAAGACGTGGTGGTCGGCGAGCGGTTGCGCGGAGCGGGCCAGCAGTTCGCGGTAGGCGAGCTGGCCCCAGGCGAAGCAAAGGTTCGACGCCTCGACCAAGAGAAAGCCGATCAGCGGCGCGTCCGAGGAGACGCCTTTCCAAAGGATCACGCCTGCGCCGCAGACCGCGAGCAGAGCCGCGAGGAGGTTGGCGCCGTGGAAGGTGCGGCTGAAAAGGTCATTGAGCACGGCAACGTACACGGGCGTCATGACCGTGAAGAGCGCGACCTCGTGCGATTTGAGATAGCGAAAGCTGCTCATGTAGGCGAGCGACATGAAGCCGAACTGCACCATGCCGATCGCGCAGAGCGCGGCGCCGATCCGGAGCGGCACGCGGCGGGCGAAGGGCAGGAAAACTACCGCGGCAATGGCCAGCCGCACCATCGCCAGCCAGGCGGGTGGCAGCCCGCCGAGAAGGTTGCCGATCAGTCCGAACGAAAGGCTCCAGATCGCCGACGCTATCAGCAGATAAAGCATGCGCTTTTTGTACCATATCGCGCGGTGAAATGCGAGACGCGGCTACAGTTCATATTTCTCGCTACTGGGTACGGCAATCTTTTGCGCGTTTCATATTTGTTGAAACTGAATAGCACGGGCGCATGGCCGTTCTGTTTGGGTCGTTGATTCGTAATCGCAATCTTGCGCGTCCTCATAATCAGTTGAATCAGTTGAATAACAGTATAATATTTGCTATCATCGGCTCATGCGCGAAAATACTAGCCAACGGCAGGCGAGATTCTTTCAACAGATTGCAGGGCTTTTCGAATGCTGGCAAATGGCGGCAGGGCACCCTTGGGCTCTGGGTGTCTGCCTGCTATGGATGTTCGTTAACCACTCCGAGTTGAAGGCTGGCGATCAGCCGCAATGGGGCGAGCGATGCTCTCGCAATATGATTTCCGGCGAGAAAGGTCTGCCGGACAGCTTTGATCCCGCAACCGGGAGGAACGTCAGGTGGGTGGCGGACATCGGAACCGAAACGCATGCGTCCCCCGTTGTTGCTGGCGGCAGGGTTTTCATCGGCACCAACAATGGCAAACCCCGCGACCCGCGGCATACCGGAGACCGCGGCGTGCTGATGTGTTTCGACGAGCAGTCCGGCCGGTTCCTGTGGCAACTGGTCGTGCCTAAAATCACAACCAGCGTCTATTGGGACTGGACGGGGTGCGGCATCTGCTCTGCGGCGACCGTTGAGGGTGACCGCGCCTACGTGGTCAGCAGCCGGGGCGAGGTGCTGTGCCTAGATGTCCGCGGCCTGGCCAACGGTAACGACGGGCCCTTCAAGGAAGAGGGACGCCACATGGTTCCGGCGGGGCAGGCGGCGCTTGAGACGGGTGAGACCGATGCGGACATCCTCTGGCTGTATGACATGATCAAGGAGTGCGGTGTGCGCCAGCATGACGCCGCGCACTGCTCGATCCTCATTGACGGCCAGTTCCTTTATGTCAATACGTCGAACGGGGTGGATGATACGCACCGGCACATCGCCTCACCCGATGCTCCCTGCCTGATCGTCATCGACAAAGCGACCGGGCGTCTGGTGGCGCGGGACGACGAGCACATAGGGCCGAACGTGTTCCACTGCACCTGGTCGTCGCCGTCGTTGGGCATGGTCAACGGACGCAAGCTGATCTTTTACGCCGGGCCAAACGGAATTGTTTATGCGTTCGAGCCGGTCACCGAGGTGACCGCCGAGGTTCAGAAATTGAAGAAGGCGTGGTGGTTTGATATCGACCCGGCTGCGCCTAAAGAAAATGTTCACCGCTTTACGGCAAACCGTACGGAAAGTCCGAGCACGATCCACGCGATGCCGGTATTCTTCGACCAGCGCGTGTACGTTGCCGGCGGCGGCGACATCTGGTGGGGCAAGCGCCAGTCGTGGCTGAAGTGTATCGATGCGACGATGACGGGCGAGGTCACTGCGACTGCGGAAAAGTGGTCGTATCCCCTGACGCGTCATGCCTTGTCAACACCCGCAATTCACAACGGGCTGGTTTTCGTTGCGGACTCCGGACGCAAGATACATTGTGTCGACGCCGCGACGGGTCAGGCGTGCTGGACGAACGACATTCAGGGTGAGATGTGGGCCTCTACGCTGGTGGCGGATGAGAAGGTCTATGTGGGTACGAGGCGGGGAGAGTTTATCGTGCTGGCTGCAAGCCGGGAGAAACGGGTACTCTCATCCAGCATGCTGGACGGGCCGATCAGCGGGACCCCTGTGGCGGCCAACGGCACGCTTTACGTCACGACTCAGAAACATCTCTACGCGCTGAAAAAGCAGGACTAGAAACGGCTGCACTCAAAAAAAGAGGCCGGGCGGATTGCCCGGCCTCTTCATGTTTCTTAAGCGAGCCGCTTACTTCGCGTAGATCTTCTTCGCGTGGTAGTGGTTGTGCAGGAGGTGGTGGGCCT